>VRUH01000003.1:0-82203 GCA_019456185.1 Candidatus Glassbacteria bacterium
GTTGGTGTTCGATATCGTCGATGCATGGAAGTACTTTACAAGCCGGAAAAGCACCTAACAACAGCTTCAAAAAGGACGCGTAAAAAAGCGCGCGCCTTTTAAGCTGGCCGTTAGGCCTCAGGATAAGAATGAAAAAAACAGCGATATTCTCGGCCCTCACGTTTCTTCTCAGCTGGCCGGTCGCCTTTTGTGGCTTCGGCAGCGGGATGAAATCATATTCGGCACCTTGGTTAGCCATGGCTATCTACTTCATGTTCACACCCCTAATCTCTGCAAGCATCACCCAGAAGCTAATATTTCGGCAAAACGTGATGAGGCCCCTGCGCGTCTCTTTTTTGCTCAACCGATGGTTCCTTGTTGCGTTGCTTCTGCCTGACGTTCTTGCCCTCGGATCTACTGCCGCGAGTCTTCTTTTCCCCGGTGTTTCCTTGACGGTTGATCCGACTGAAGCAAGTATCTTCGAGTTTCTCGGCAACAGCCTCCCCAAGGACCAGTTGGCAACACTTAGCCGATCTGTCACCGAGTTACCCATGCATCCTTTTCTCTTGGTATTACTTGGTGGCACGATTGCCGGTCTCACAATCAACGGGATAGCTGGTTTTGGAGAGGAACTCGGGTGGCGCGGACTTCTTCTTCGCGAATTAGCCGGACTAGGATTCTGGCGAGCATCTTTCACTATTGGGCTCATTTGGGGCTTGTGGCATCTTCCTTTCATTCTTCACGGTTATAACTACCCAGGCTATCCCATTGCAGGTGTTTTCATGATGATCGTGTGGACAGTTCTGTTCAGCCCCCTAATCGCTTACGTCTCCATCCGATCGAACTCGGTAATACCTGCTGCAATAATGCATGGCGCACTGAACGGAACGGCCATGGCACCCGCCATCGTGCTCAAGGGTGGTGATGCTCTACAGGTAGGTGTCATGGGATTCGCGGGAATGCTTGTTCTCTTTTGTTTTAACGTTGCGCTTCTCGTTCTATGCAAACCGACAGAATGGCACAACAAATGGATGGAGCGGACGCTTGACAGCGCCGCTCATCCATGACGTTAGGCCGCCGTATATACCAACGAATCATAGGGAGGTCCGTATGGTTCGAGCCATGTTCGCATTTTTTGTTTGCGCAGTGATCGCTCAGGGCTGCGCTCCGGCTTCACCGGACGTTATGAGTGAGCAGGAGAAGGCTGCTGTCGCTGAATCAGTTGGGAAGAGGGTCGAATGGTATGTTGCTGCGATAAGGACTCTTGATCTCGATCGGATGCTTCAGTTCTGGGCAGACACCGATGGATTCGTTTTCGCCGGGGACGGATCGCTGACGATCGGCTACGATGCATACGCGGCCCAGTTGCGCGATGCCATCGGTTCCACGGCTCAGGTCAACAGCATAGAGATTAGGGACCCTCAAGTCTATGTACTAAGTCGAGATGCGGCCGCCTACAGTATGGAGTTTGAGTGGAGTATGACGAGCGTAGCTGGCGATACCACGAGGTCTCGCGGAGCTTGGACTTACGTCTTCAAGCGGTTGGACGGTAAATGGAAGGTTGTGCATTCTGCTGGTAAGCATCTTTACTACTGAGACATGTATGCACCCAGGCATGGCAGCCTAACCAGCGGTTCCACCTGTCCGCCTTGAACTCGCCTCCCAGTAAGCTGATCCAGTTTTAGCGAAATGCTTCAAGCCGCCACCGCCTGAATCAGCTCTATAATCTTCTTCGGCATCTCACGCAGAAAAGTTTGAAAAATAGTATCGTTGGATCCAACAGAAAAAATCAGAAATAATCTTAACTGAGGCCAAAGAGGATCATTTTCATTCATTGTTGAGTATAACTTAAATGATGTCACTCACCAGGATTTTTTAAAATGATTGTCGTATATACAAATAAAGAACTCGAACAAGCACGGCGAAACAAGGAAGAAAAGATCATCGTGGAGGGGAACAGTGCTCGAAGCCTGCTTTTCCGGCGCATGTTCCAGAATATAATCGGAGTCATTTTGATTGGTGTCTCACTTTTCGCCCTTCCCGTAAAAGGCGTATTGACCAAGTCCGATGGCGTGTATTCCGGACCGGCACCAGGTTTCCGTTATCCCCTATCCAGCGGAAGTCCGCCCACTTTAATGGAAATAGTCCTGCTGGCGATTGTCTTTTTTGCGGGAGTTCTGATTATCTGGAAACCGTGGTCAGTCTATGAGACATCCAGATTGGGTGAGCAACCTTTGAAAGTAATTCTCCTCCGTAAAAAATAGTGCTCGATTACGATAGGCGGGCTAAAGTTGTCCAATAATTAAGAGAGCGTTTATCCTGATGGCTGTGGTCTGATTACCTGAGTGAAGGCTGAGCCGCAACATCGGCAATCAGTTCGATCTTGCCCACTCTACCATGTGTCAGTACCATGGTATCATTGGGGGAAAGGGATACAGTTAGCAAAAGCTGTCAGCTGTGTGTTACCTGTCAAAATCCGCGGTGGCGCCTCCAGATGATAAGCACGAGGATTCCCAGGATACCCGTTGGCGGAGTGGGAAGAAGAGACAGAAACGAGAATGTCAAAAGCACTGTGTTCGTGTCACGGACCAGCATTTGAAGGATCGCGCGCACTAGATAAACATAGTAAATAATCGCAAGCACCAGGATCACGATGCCGATTATTACGCACACGTAAGGATTGAAACAGCCGGAACAGATAGGACACATATCGCACCTCCGAATCGAGAAGAGATAAGGGCAGGAAGTTAAGCAAGTGGCTTACCCACAGCAAGAAAAGTAATCCATTGGCAGAGCCTGCGTCAATGCAGGCCTTCATTTTTTATTCAGCGCGGAGAGATGATCTCCTTCCCCGATAACGGTACTGGAAACGGCGGCTGGAAAGTGCAGCACCTGGTTAAAGGATATTTTGGTCTATAAGAGAAGTCAATCCTTTCTTTTTTTGTTCAGTTGAAAGGGTTTGATTGAAAATGAATTTTTCGAGCCAGGCTTCATCTCTTTCATGCTTGGGTTGGGTTTCGACTCTTTCAAGAAGTTGGCCGCAGGCGTCAGGTGAACCAATACTGGTTGGAAGATATCTCAACCCAATTTATCTTTTCAAGCCATTCCCGCCCCCAACACTATCCCCAACATTTTTAGCTGATTTCTGAGGAAATAAAGGACAAAAGGGGTGTGCAGGGGGAAGAGGACCGTGTGTAATATGAGCTACAGGGCCTTTATATTGGCACTTGTATGCAGCGATTTTTACAGTCCATAGCTCTTAAAGAGTATTGATTTAAACGTAATATAATCCGGAATAAGCGAGCTGCCCTGCAACCGCGATAAAAACTTGACTTGGGGAAATAAATGTGCTACCTTGGGTCGCGTAGCAGGGGAAGCTTGCTTTCTCTGCTTTTTTTTGGCCGTTGCTTCTGTTCGAAAAAACAGGCGGCCTGCATATTTTCATTATTGCTGTAGGAGTGTTCCAAGATGGCAAGCGGTAAAGTCAAGTGGTTCAATGAATCCAAGGGATTCGGTTTTATTGAGCAGGAAGATGGACCGGACGTGTTCGTCCATTATTCCACCATCAACGCAGAAGGATTCAAAACTCTTTACGAAAATCAGGAAGTGGAATTTGATATCGTAGAGGGGCCCAAGGGCCTTCAGTCTGCAAATGTTACGCCCGTCCAGGGTTGACAATAGCCTGAATTTTTGATTCGGCCCCCGGAGGTTCATATCTCCGGGGGTTTTTTGTTGGGGCTGTCAACGGGTATTTATCCAAATATTCACCATCTTAAAAGTTAAAACCGCTAAAGACCGCTTTCCTTTTCGATTCTGAGCGATCTCTTTCGTCCTTTTGATCTTGGATCGAGAGATTCCCTTCGTTTCTACAAAAAAATTATCCGTTCTCATCGTGAGTATCAATGATTTGCCGGGCCTGAGCAGAAAAAAAGAGACTCTTCTCCCTCGGTTCATTCCAGAGAGCCACATTTTTCGGCCGGTTTGGAAAGCCACTTTCAATCTTGATATGGTGAATGCGGGTGTAGCACACCTCCCATTCTACAGCATATCTACCAGACTTTTCACCCCATTGCCACCACGATTTGCCTTGTTAGTTTCAAATTATGACTCTGCCATGCTTACTTTCACTGCCCTTAGGCCTTTAGGCCCTTCCTCCACTTCGAACTCTACACTGTTGCCATTTTCTAAAGCGTCAAAATCCATTCCTTCCAAAGAGGATCGATGAAAGAAAACCTCCTGCCCATCTTCTGCCTCGATGAAGCCAAAACCCTTGCCTCGGATAATGCTGCTTATCTTACCTTTCAAATCTTCACCTCCTTGAGTTTGAAAAACGCCTGGAATGATTTGACTTATTACCTTGCTAGCGAAAAAGAATCAATGTCCGCCGTCGCTCTCTTCGCGGCCGGCCTGTCCGATATGCCGAAATGCGAGTCTTTAAAATAACGTTATCATTCTTGGCGAGCAGAGTCAACTCTCGTGAACGGTTCTAATGTTTTACGAGAAAAGCACGAGTGGGAAGTGCCGACAAAATTGAGGCTGACCTGCCCCCCGGAAATAGGTCCAGGTATAATGTTAGGATTTGGGGTTGATTTTGAGTCAGGTACCCGGTATCGCTGGGGTGTCAGGTGAAATTGGGTGGGATAGTAGATTGTAGGTGGTGCCGAATTTGCAGTTTCAATTTTGAAATGGGGAATATTGGATTGATCTGTTGCTGAAGACAAATAGCACTGGAAAGCGAAAGCTTGCTCATATTATAATAATGGTAGAGACTTCTACCGCAAAGTAGAGAATATGAACAAGCCCCCTGTTTTTATTTAAACCTAGGTTTGGAATTTTGACGAACTCAAGTCAAAGTGATGGCAATGAACATACAGAGCATCTAAAACCTTCACAAGTAAATGATGTTTATTGGCTTTTTGCCAAGCGCGAAACCGGTACTTACCCACAGCATACCGAGTTTGGCGGTAAGTGGCTGATTTTTGTTTCGATCGATCAAATTGACGAAGTGTGGGAAAAGATCAAGAACGCTACAATATCGGGAGTTTTAGGCGGACAATCTAAAGTAGCAACAGATAAACCTAATCCTAATGCAAGAGATTCTAAGCAAAAAGTAATTTGTGTTTACACTTACGACTGGAAGGATACAAATGATGTAATGCGAGTTCGTAATTCGTTGCGTGAAATCGGAATTTCTTGGAAAATTCCTTATAAGGCGGACAAAGAAACCCGTTCAGGCGTTTATGCGAACCGCAAGCATACACGCATTTCAAAGTATTACGAATAAGAATGCTCCTTAATCATTGTTATAAAGCTCCAAATATCAATCGCAATTAATTCAAAATTAGAAATGTCAGTTATAAATATTTCAGATTAGTGTTGGAAGGGAAATTGGATTAGGAAGTGTCGAAGAATAAGGAGTAAAACGACACCCTATGGGCACCCTGTCAAAATCAAAGCCTTAACCCGTTATAGGTTAAGGCTTTATTTGTTTATGGCGGAGAGGGAGGGATTCGAACCCTCGGATGCTTGCACATCACCCGATTTCCAATCCGAACCTTCAACTTTTCGTTTGACAATTATTCTCATTTTAATTATTGTGAACCAGCTTGGCTTTCAACACAGTACTGAACTAAAGGAGATTATCAGATGACATCCGTAAAATTCATTCTCAGAAGTGTTCTTAGCGCATTGGCACTTGCAGCCATGGTGGCTTTTTTTCAGCTGGCTCCGGCTGCGGAAAACAGCGCGGAGCAGCAGAAGGGTGAAGTCCGTATTTACGAGGTATTCGGTATGGGCTGCCCTGCCTGCCAGGGAGGTCTCGCCAAGCTGGTCAAAAAGGTGGAGGGTGTCAGCGAGGCGGAAGTTAACTGGAAGGAGCAGCGGTTAAAAGTGACATTCGCAGAAGGGGCTTCGGTAGATGACGAACTAATTTTCGAGGCGATCCGCAAAGCGAATTTCACGCCCGGCAAGCGTTTAGACGTGGAAGAAAGTGACGGGAAGAGTTGATGAGAATTTTTTATCTGTTAGTGTTCCTTATTTCTCTGGCCGCTCCACGACTTAACGCGGCCGGGATCAGCGTGGACAGCGGCCTCACTCCACCGCTGGACCGCTGGATAGTCCGCAGCCAGGTACGGCTTACCGGACGGGAGCCAATCACAGCCGGTGCGGCGGAAATGGATGCCACGGTGGTTCCGCTGGTGGTAGCCTACGGCCTTCGCTCGGGCGTGACAGTGATGCTGCGCCAGGCGGTGATGAGTCGCGAAATGGGTGCAATGAGTGAAACCGGCCTGGGGGACACGTTCCTGATGGCCAAATTCAAGGCGCTGAGGATCAATACCCGTTCTTACGTGTTCGGTATAGCCCCCACCCTGGGTCTGGAGTTGCCCACCGGAGAGACAGGTCTCTCCTCGGACACCTGGGACCTCCGGCCCGGGTTGTTTTTTACATTCCGCCACGGGCTTTGGGACGAGGATCTGGTACTGGCATATACTTGGAACGGTATGGCCGGAGAAAGCGCGGGTGGCGTGGACCCGGGCGATGAACTGGCGATCAATTTCGCAATCGCCCGTCAGTTCGGCCTCAACAACGACTTTTCAATCACGCTGGCACCGTTGCTGGAGCTTTCGTATCTAGATGTATCCCATGCGGAGCTTGGCGGCAACCCGGTGGGTGACACCGGAGAAAGCGTAATCTACCTTTCCCCCGGAGTCAAGCTGACCATCAATTCGCTGGTGCTCGAAGCGCTGTGGCAGAACCCGTCCTGGCAGCACCAGAACGGCAGCCTGGCCGAGCGCAGGAGCACGGTGCTGGTGGGCGCCAGGGTGATGTTCTGATTTGGTTTTTAATTTTGCAGAACAAAAGAGCCGCCCGGATCAGCATGATCCGGGCGGCTCTTTTGAATTAACATGGCGGAGAGGGAGGGATTCGAACCCTCGGATGCTTGCACATCACACGATTTCCAATCGTGTCCCCTGCCATATTACGGCATTGATTTACAATGAGTTATGAACTCTTTTTATCCTGCTTGGTCACTCGTTGGTCGGTGGTAAAATATTCCGCAGTCTTTTCCTCCCATGTTTTGAGCTGATCGAGTGTATGGTGACGATACCTTTTAAGCACCCTGGCGCTCTTCAAATTCAACTTTCTCATTATCACGTCGTCGGGCGCCCCGGCCATCTTCATCCAGGTTGCACAAGTCGCTCTCAAATCGTGCCAGTGAAAATCTGCCGGGAAGTCTTTCTCCTGCTCTGCAAACTTATCCCGAAGCTCCTGCCAGTAGTTTTTCATAAACCGGCTAAACTGCCCGCCGTGCATATCCGTAAATACAAAGCTGCTGTGCAGTGGTTTAGGCAGTGCGTTTAATGTCCCGGCCACCTGATCAGAGATTGGGATTGCAATAGGCTCGTTGTTTTTCGATTCCGTTCCGGGTATGTAGATCAGGCCGTTCTTCATATCCACATGACGGCCCCACTCCAACCGAAACAGGTTGCCTTTGCGAAGTCCCGTCTGTATCGAAAGCGTGATTGCCGCCTTCATGTTGACTTTGGTTACTGCCGGCCACTCCGTTTCCTCCACCAATTTCATCAGCTTGCCGTATTGTTCGGGAGTCAGGTAGTAGATCCGCTCGTTGTTCTCTTCGTACTGTTCGATATTACCCTTGATCGGATGAGCCGCGATTTCCTTCCAGCGGACCGCCCGGGTGAAGATAGAGCTCATTCGAGATACCAGCCGGTTAACGGTCGATGGTTTTAATCCCTGGTCCAGTAACCTGGTTCGCCAGCCCTCGATCTCCTTTGTGCCGATCCGCTGAAGAAGCTTATCCCCGAACTCCGGTATTATATGCCCGTCCAGCTCGTAGCGGACGTTCCTGGCACTATCTTTCACCTTGTACCACGACCAGTAGCTATCCTCGATAAAATCCTTCAGCTTCGTCCTTTTCCCCTGCATCAGGCCATATTCACCTGATACCGCCTGACCTTCTACCTTTCTGAGTACCGCTCTCGCCTCAGCCATAGACGCATTCTTAATTGCCTTGCGAAGTCTCTTCCCCTCTACCCAACAATCGACTATCGGGTTGCTGGCAGAGAACTCCTTCTCCCCGCACCTTTGACATACTTTCGGCTGTTTGCGCTGGTACTGCTTCCGGCACTGACCGTTGGTGCATTGGTAGATACGATACACCGTTCCCATCATGCCTCCAGGGGATGAAGAGTGAACTCGTTAATCAGTTCATCGAGTACGTCTTCTCGCATCATCGGCCTCATACCGGGGATTTTCACCCTTGCCGGTTTGAGTACGCCACTGGAAACGAGATTGCGAAACGTACCTTTGTTCTCTATCCCCAACTTGGCCATAGCCTGTTCGTATGTCAATAAATCAGCCATTTATTTTACTCTCAACTCCGCAAGCCTGATGTACTTTTCTTCTGTCGTATGACCATCCCACACTGCATTGTTGTCTGTGTCCAAGTGATTGAACAACTGCAATTCGCTATCGTGGATATGCCATGACAATTGACCGTTAGGAGCGTTAATAAATACGATCCAACGCCAATCGTCTTCCCAATCGAGGTCCGAGTCGGGATGTTTGCCGAGATAGGAAGGTAAGAATTTGCTCAGAGCAGCTACCAGCTTATTACGCTCGGAGTAAGCCGAATTCTTAGCGCAGACTGCTTCGTCCCGCTCCTGCTCTGCCGATTCAACCCGGCTTTTCATGGCTCCATAGTTCCGGTCACTGAACGGAAGCCCCTGTAGTTCTTTTACCCGTTGCTCAAGCTTTGCGATGCGACAACACGGGCAGTAATACTTATATTGCACTTCCTGCCCATCGGCATCCACAACACCCATGCCGGGAAACGCATCAGTAAATAAAGGCGTGTCGTGTACTTCGCATAGTTGTTCGGCCATCGTCAGCCTCCCCGTATATTGAGCTTCAGTTGTTCTCTGTATTTCGCCAGCCGCCGCTCCGCTAACTCGATATATTCAGGGTTCAACTCGATCCCGATCCACTTGCGGTCAAGCTGCTCACAGACCAGTGCGGTTGTGCCGGCGCCCATGAACGGATCGAGTACCACACACCGCGCTGTCGGCCAGGCATCCTTGCCCGGTCTTTTTCGAACTCGCCTCCACCAGTCGCCGGAACGTTCCCGCTGATATCGCTTCCGAGTGCTTTTCGCCATAGCAAATTCATTTTTGTATTTCTTGTCGTAATGTCCACAGGTGGGACGAAAACCGATGGTTCTCGAAGCGTTAGAACCTTTCTCTATCACTCTCTCCCAGGGCACCCCGCACTCCGGGCAGGCTCCGTGTTCGCTGGTTCCCGCCTGTATGCACGGCCGGATCAAATCGGGCGGAAACGTGGCAAAATGGGCCTGTTTGTACCCCTTCGTGTTCACGATAAAAGCCAGCGGCTCCCCATCTTCCTGATAAAGCCCCCGCCAGCTCTCGAAAAACCAGTCAGAATTACGGCGGTTACGCATTTCTACTACTTCCTTCACAGCCCCGGAAAACGATTCATTCTGTTTTGGTTTCGGGTATCTGCCGCTATTCTTATTGTGTCTGCCCTCGCCAACCGAATTGTCCCAACCCGCCACCGGTCCACTCGCTTGGGCTTTAGGATTTACCCCATGGCCCCGAGAGTGTGAGTTCTGACTTGCCGGCATCTTTATCGCCTCGAAATCGTAATAATACTTGGCGCTCTTGGTGAGCAGGAAAACATCGTCAATCGCCGTTGTCGGCCTGTCCTTTGCGCTCTCTGGCATACAATTCATTTTCAGCCAGGGTATCCTCGAGCGCAGCCACCAGCCGTCCGCCTGCAGCGCAAAAGCCACCCGCCAGGGTATGCCACACAGGTCTTTGTGCTTGAGCCCTGCTGGTGGGGTAAATCTACCAGGTGGCAATTTACCGTTGAAGCCACCAAACAACTTCCCTCTCCGATGGCCATCCTTGCCGCCGGTCGCATACGAATCTCCCATATTCAACCAGAACGTGCCGTCCTTTTGCAGCACCCGCCGGATCTCGCGGCAGATCATCACGATATGCTCCACATACAGCTCTATCGTTGGCTCCAGCCCCAGGCACCCGCGCCAAGCTCCGCATTTCTGGCAGAATCCCGGTTGGCGGCCGTTCCTTTTTCTTCCTGCTTTTTTATCGCGCCGGAATGATACCCCTGATCCCTGTCCGCCGGGTGCCCGCGTTTCTTCCCACAAGTGCCGGCAATCCGGGTCGCCGCCCCACACCAACGGCGAGATACCATAATCCCGTAGCCCCCAATACGGCGGGCTGGTCACGCACATCTGCACAGATTCCGCCGGCAGCCCGGCCAGAGCCTCCAGCGCACTCCCCTGAATCATCGTATTTTCGGGTATCTTGATCATCATTCCCTCAGACGATATTTGGGAGTTTATCGGCAACGAAACCGGCAGCCCCTTTGTGACCGCCGCCGCCGTAGCGTTTGCAGATTTCGCCGCAGTGGACATCCTTGTGGGTCGAATAAAGACTGACCACCCACTTATGATCCGAGCGGCAATAGAAGGCGATCATCAGCTTGTAGTTGGCCGGATCGTACTTGCTCTCGAAAACTTGGCTGTTCGCCTTTGCACGGTTGACCACCAGTGCGGGCAGTCCCTCGAACGATCCCTCAAACGCGCACAGGTCTACCAGTTCCGAGTTCTGCTGGCCCTGATATTGGAGGATGGTTTCACCCCTGCCGATGGTTTCCTTGATGAATCTTACTCCTTGCGGCCCAAATTGCAGCGGCCCCGATACCCACCGGTCAAAATTCCTGGCCGGATCCCAATCATCGATCCGCATCCCCCACTGGAACGGCAGAACATCGGAGTTGCCCTCGAAATCCCAAACGTCGTAACTGCCGAGTAGGCGCACCGCTAAAGGTGCCAACGTGCCGAACAGGTATTGCCAGCACAATTCACAGGCCGCCTTGCCGACTTGTTGAATGCCGGGGATTTTCAGGTTCTTGGCCCGGACCGCCTCGATTATCGGCTCATGGTGATCTATCCAGACCAGATTGCAGCACCCAGATAGAAACTCCATATCACCGATACCAAGTGAGACATCGACCATGAAAACATCGTGGCCACCTTCGGGCTGAGGGGTCTTATCGGCCAGATACCGCGGATACGGGAAGACCTGCCCATAATCGAACGGTATCAATTCGACATCGGGAATGGCCCTTTTCACTATGGCCGCACTGCATTTCCCGTCCAGATCACCGCTGTGATAGTAGCATTGCGTAGGCATCAAGCCCTCCCGTAGAATTGTTCCACAAACTCATCATCCGTGAGGCCGTCCGGTCCCGGTTTGATCTCCAGCATTTCACCCTTTTCCGCTCCGTCCGGGCAAAAAGCCCTTGTATGCTCGGACCGTATCGATTCAATCTTCACCCAGGGCGGCAGAGGCCCGAAAACATCCTCGGCTGTTAACCGGCCCCGGGATTCCCACTTCCCGGCCACTGTCTCTGTTGTCTTTGGCATCTGCGCCGTTTCCCCACACCCCGCCGGTCCCGGCCACTCCCCGGTGACACACGTTTTCCACCAGTTGTGGATCGGATAGACCAAGTCACACCACCAGGCGCTCTTGGTATCCGCGCTGAACGCCGCTGCCGACCCGATGGCCGGCAGGGTGCAAAGCGATCCGAGAAATGTCCTGCGGTCTATGTTCATGCCGTCCTGCTCCTTCCCCTGGCCCGCCGCGATCCGCCGCGGAGCGGGTAAAGTAATTCACTTATTGTTCGTTCTCTGGCCTCGACCTTTTTCTGCAACTGTCCAATCAATTCGTAGTTTTGAATCACCATCGGCAAAGGCATTTCCTGTTTACCCACTATTTTCCCATCGCTATATCCCAACTTATAGGCGCCCAGCAGTAACAGGATTCCGATAGCAGCACATCCGATCCATATCCAAATCATTTCCATTCCTCCGGAGGATCAATTGTCATTGTCTCGCCGCAGCATTCAGGCCAGCCCTTGCTCAAGCACCTGGCTGAATCAACTTTCAGCTTGCGGTCGCATCGCTTACACCACACCTGGCCACGGCTCAACTTCGGGTGGCTAACGGCCATCTTGCCGTACATGCTCATTTCTACCGTTCCTTCCTGAGATTCCCGCAGGGTACTACAACAGACTTCCCGCTATCCAGTAAAACACCGTGATTTCGAGGCTTTCCCCGGCTTGATACCGTCACCGCTCCCGTCTGGCCGTGGTGGATAGCTACCCCATGCCATTTCTCGGCGTACCAGAGCTGTACCCGCTGGCCGACCTTTGGAGCACAAAGCATTATTACCCCTGAGAAGAATGCTCTGCCTGGCGCTCGTCTGGAGTCGCGGCCTCGCCAATAACCTCCACGAAGGCGAACTCTCTCAGCTTGTCCGGTGGCGCCTTTTTCCCATCGCCGGCCCGACTTTCCTGCTGCATGTTCCAAACATCACATACCGCTTTGCCGAAAGACTCAGCATCCCCGGTAAAGAGGATCGGGCCAGGTGCATCTTTGCCCTCGGGGAAGTCGAAGGTCTGAACGACCTGGCCCGGCTTTATATCATACCGCCGTTGTACGGTGGCCGCTTTATTGTCGGTACCGACAGGCTTCCAGAGAACGTTAAACATGACGGACCCGGCCTCTTCAACGGCTTTCTCTTCTGGCACCTCACCCGGAGATTCGTCGGTATCGCCCGACTGCTTGGAGTCGTGAGGTGCGGTTTCCGCTCCCTCGATCGGTCCCTCTTCGGGCTGGCTTTCTTCCGGGGCGTCTGCCGGATTCAGCATATCCACCCGGACAAAGGTTTTCAGCTCCGACTCACGATAGGCCAAGAGCGTTTTTTCCGCGGCCAGTTTTTCATGCTGGTTCCAGAGATCCACCACGGCCTTGCCGAATTTATTTACCGCTTTTTCCTCGTTCCAGGTGGAGAGCGGCCAGAATACCAGCTCGTTTTCAGGTAAATCGCCCTCGGGCAGTGTCAACGGGCTGATGCGATCCCCCGGCATGAGTGCATACTTACTCTGGATAACGGCCTTTTTGTCCCCCTTGGCCCCTTTCGGTTTCCAGATAACATTGAACATCACAGCGACCGGTAATATCCCCTCCTCGGGATCTGGACTACCCGTTACCGGCCCTTCCTCCGGTTCGGTTTCTTCCGGTTTTTCGGTGGCCGGTTCGTCTAAATTCTCCCCGCCCTGGATACCCTCGATGGAACTCTCAAACAGCTTCATCTGCTGTTCTTCCGCGGTCATAGACCGGTTCTCGACAACCTCCCCGGTATCCCTACGGGTGATAAACACCATCCCCTTGTCGTAGTCGAGGGTGATCTCGCATTCAAGCTCCTTCGTTTCGTACCCGTTGCGGATTATCGATGCACAGGACGTTATCACGGCCTCCGCTGCTTTTATCTTCGCCTTGAAGCTGTCCTTGATCCCTGACAGCTCCCGGTCCAGAATTTGAAGAGTCTGCTCTGCCTCCGCGAATCGATCCCCAAGCTGCAGGCGATCATCGTAGTTGATAAAATACTTGCACTGCCGGGTTGTCGGCTTGGTTACAACCTTGTCAACTACCTGCGTGTTATCCTGTTGCTCTGTGCTCTCCATGATCCGGTTCTCCTTCTTGCTTCTGGTGAAAGGGGATTTACATCTGCTCAGCCACTGGAATCCCCCTCGGTGAGCCTGCGCTCTATCTGGTCAAGGGTATCGATAGGTCCGAGAGTTCGTTTCATCGGCAAAAACTGGCCTTGCAACTTCTGGCATTTACCGCCTATCTTTTCCAGATAGACCTTCATTTCGGCGGCTTCCCGCTCCGCTGTTTCCATCCGGCTTTTCATCGCATTGTAATTCCGATCAGAGAACTTCAGCCCCGAAAGCTCTTTTATTCTCTGCTCGAGCTGCCGGACCTTCTTACAGAGCTGGCGCACCCTACCCCTGGACTTTGCCAATTTTTCCCACTCGGTCAGCCCGGCGCCACAGAAATACGGTACGCTTACCATAACCCCTCCTATTTCACTTCCAGCGCCAGGAGAGCGCGGAGGCCATGCTCCAGCCGCTCTAATCTTTTATCCAGTGCGGTAACTTCGTGTGAGAGGGTTTTTATCTCGCTGTCCCACAAGTCGGCGCTTTTAGCACTGTTGGCAAGTATCTGCAGGGGAACCTTTAAGCTCCGAAAAACCTCTCTCAAGGCCTCCATTCCATCACAGCAGGTCTCTTTTTTCGCAGGCCTGCGGGTTACTGGTTGGGGGTGCTGGCGGATACCACTCGGAGAGGTTTCGGAACTGGCCGGCTGCTTGGCTTCCTGCTCCTGCAGCAGTTCTTCGGCAATTACCTCTCTGCGTTTCGGCCCCGGCTTTACCGCCGGCTCTACCGCCGCGGCCGGCCGCTCTTCTCCCTTCTCCGCAGCCGCAATGCGGTCGTGCCGCTCTTGCCTTCCCCACGGCGTCTTGCTTTCTTTTTGGTCTTCCTCTTTCTCGGGAAGCTCATACTTCTTTGCCAGCTCCGGATCGAGGGCGATCAGCTTGATCGCAGTATCATACTTCGGGGTTCCCCGACCATACTCCCATATTCCCACGGCACCGAGGCTCACGCCCAATCTTTCCGCAAAAACAGCTTGCGAGATCTTACGCTTTTTCCGGAGAGCGGTTACATAACCCTGGTAATTGAGTCTTGGCGGTTTAGGATTCTTCTGTCTCACAAGCCTCTCCTTTCCCTCCTGGACGTTTTGAGTCTACGAATGATAGCAGTGCCTTGAGATATAGCATCCGCCACATCCTGCGGTAGTTCTTGCATTCTGGTGAGGATGCAGGCCTGACGCTGTGATGCTCTTTTTACCGCCTCTCTTCCTGCCGTGACGGGTATCCCCAAGCTGCTCTGCCACCGTTTTGGGTTCGCAAGCTCGCGCCGCCCCCCCAGGTTGAGGTTTTTGGTGATCGCCCAAAGCATTTCAATCGCCCCCCGCTTTGCGGCCTGCTTGATCACGGTGTTTGGGTTCTGTTTTTTCTTCCCTCCTTTTCTGGTGTCAACGTGCAAATACTGATCCTCGATTATTAAAAAGTCCGAGCAGTTCATCGGCCCGATAAGCTCCTTGATCCATCCTGCTTTTTTTGTATTGATTACGCCACAGTCCAGCGGCCTTTCAGTGACAACGTCTATGCGGGCCCACCCGATAGAAACACCGGGATCAATCGACAGGACGATATCACCGAGGAAATCAGATGGGGAGTTCAACGTTATCCCCCTCCGCGTCTTCCCGCTCGAGCCGCGCCTGCTTTCTCCGCTCGTAGTCGGACGGCTCCCCATTCCTTTCGATAGAAAGAAACCGGGCCGTAGTGATCCACTGGCCGGCGGGATCATCGGGATCGGTGGGGAAGAACCCTGTTATCTTGTCTGTCTTCGGATCCCGCTCGAGAATTACGAAGTACCAGGACGGCGCCTTCCTCTTCATTCCCTCCGGTATTGCAATCCCCTCGGTTTCCATGAAGTCTTTTATTGCTGACTCTCTAATCTTTCCCGAGAAGATGAACATCATCAGATCTCCGCTCCAATCATCGGGGTTTAACAGAACGGGCTTATCCACGCTCCACCCCTTTCTTCTCGGCCAGATCGTTTACCAGTTTACGAACTCCCTTTTCGGCTGGCGCATCCCCCGGATACCTCTCTTTGATTTCCCCGTCCTCTATGCGGCGGGTATAATACCTTTCTCCACAGTCAGGGTTCGGGCATTCCTCATTGTCGCTGTGCATGATGTATTCTGTCCCGCAGAACTTACAGTCAACGTTCCTCGGGTAATTGCCTGGCTTTCTCGGCTTTTTCTTTACTGCTGTGTTTACTCCTGTTGCCAAGAGGTTTTGCCTTCTCTCGATCGATCGCTTCATCCAGGTTGTTATCCTGCCCTTGAACGTTCTAACCATTACTGATCGTTTTTCTGGCCGGTCATGCCTGAAATACTGTTCCATTTCACGAAAGCACTGTCTCACATCCAGGATCGGGTATAATTTCCGGTATCGATCGATCATGCTCTCCCGTATTTCAAACTCGGTATTATCAGCTAAAGGAATTTTCAGAAAAACAGGATCGTCAGATGCGTTGGCGAGATCGAGTTCGAGATCGTCAACTACGTCCCCGGGGGACGTATCCTCTTTTGTTTTTGAAGTAGAAGAAGAAGTAGAAGATGAAGAAGGGGGTGTTATTTCGGTGTTACTATCGGTGTTACATTTCTTAACCTTAGATATATCAAAGCCTTTCCAGAACACCATCCCGGCTTTTTGTAACGTCCGATCTCCCTTTTTCATATTGCAACGCTTACAACAGGCGACGAGATTATTATGATTCTCGTCCCCACCTTTCGCTTTCGGCTTGATATGGTCAACGGTGTCGGCCCGCCGACCACAATAAGCGCACATATATTCATCTCTTTCCAATATTACAGCCCTTGTCGCTATCCATCTGTCGGATCGCCCGCCGCCCTTTTCGCGGAATCGGCGCTGTCTTTCCCGGTTATCCATCTGGGCGGCAAAATCTCTAAACATCCGGCGCGACATTATTGTTATTTTACCATCAGCCGACAGGTCTCCCGTTATCTCTCCGATTTCCTCGTCCCTTATATATGTCAATATCTCTCTCGTTTTATCTGGGGTTTCCCCCAAAACCTTACCCCATTGCTTGAGCGTTCGCGTAAGCTCTCCACAGGTCGGCGACCACCACAATTTGCAAATAATCATTATCCAAGCCCCCCCTACATCGAGGGGGTGCTCTTCTAAGTCCCTGGTCCAATCGTTTGGATAGAATTGGAACGCTGGCGCCTTCCCCATTTATCACTTTCCGCTGGTTATCGTTTTATATTACCGGGGGGACCAGGTGCATCCCCCCGGCCTTGCGCTAACCCTCGACTGAATCTGAAGCGACTGTTATTATTTCATAGACCTCCCTCGTTGAGCTTGTCTGGACTTCCGGGAGTGCGGTTCCCCGCCAAGAGTAACGCAACTCCCGCTATTTAGGATCTACATACTCACAGGTTCGTTTAAGACCGATCGCGTAATAATACGGCCCCGGGCCGTAAGTACATTCTGGCCGGCCAGACACTTCCCTGATGTTCATGTATTTGCACTTGGCACAGGTGAATTCCCCCTTTTCGGCCAGGCGGTAGCTTTTTTTATCCGATCCGTCCGGCATTTCTCTTCGGTCCTTTCAGGGCTTTGAAGAAAGCCGTAAATAAATTTCACGGCAGAGTTTTACATCAAACAAAGCATCGTGTAAATCGCCTTCCGAAAATTCGATCCCCAGGTATTCAGCCACCGTCGCCAGCTTGAAATTCGGCATCTTGTGGCGTTCAGGCTCCAAGTGGTGGGCGGCCAGCACCATTACATCAATCGGCGGATTAAAGAACCATGAGCCGAAATAGTTGTCATTCAATTTTTTGAACCACTGGCGGATAAAGTCGGCATCGAAGCTGGCATTGTAGGCCAAAAAACTCAGTTTGTCGCTACGGTCGAATTTGTTTACATATTTCTCCAGGATGGAACAAAAGGTAGCATAGGCCCCTTCTGCTGGCGGGAAAGCCTGAATCTGCTCCATTGTCAAGCCGTTCACTTCGAGCGCTTGGGCTGAACAAGAATCTCCGTCGATAGGCGCGGCTCGTAGATTGAATTCCTCTTCAACCTTGCCGTTTATTTCCACGATGCCTGCTATCTGCAAAACGGCGTGTTTTTTATTGTCCAGCCCCGATGTTTCGCAGTCGCAGAAAAGCCGCTTTAATTTAGACATTTCTCTTCGGTCCTTTCTTGCTTGTGGTCATAAATCTCGATGGCCGGTTTAGCCCACCCCATTCATTCATCAGCGGACAGGTGACATACAGCCCTTCTCGCGGCCTCGTAGCGGCTACATAGAAGAGCCGCCGTTCCTCTTGTTCGTCACCCTTCATTGCGGGAAAGTCTTCGTCAGTGCAGCCCATGACGATCACCACAGGAAATTCGAGGCCTTTGGCCGCGTGAACCGTCATTAACCGGACAGTATCGCCGGTTTCCTCTTCCGATAGTTCATCCTCGATCTCCCGGAAAGCATGCCACTCGAGGAAAGATTGCAGCGTCCAGGGGATAAGGCTGTAATCAAGAATCTCTGCAAACTTGGCAACCAGGCCAGCCTTTGTTGTTCGCTTACTCTCGGAGTAGTGGCCTTTTATATCGCAATGGCGTGTAAAGATTTTGAAAACAACCGAAGCCGGATAATCGCCAACTTTGCTATTACAAGCATAAGCACAGCCACGCCGAACAGGATTGTCTTCTGGTAAGAAGGTAAACATCGGCTGACCGGCCTTATTTGCCATCCATTCCAGCCGCTTGAGGTCAGGAACCTCGATATTCAGGGTCCGGAGTATCGAATAGAGAGTGCGGTTATCGAAGGGATTATTGATCAGGCGGAGGGCCAGGGCGCACACCCGGACCGGTTCGCTTTTCCAGAAGTCCAGCTTCGAGCCGATCCTGACGAAAGGAACATCCTCATCGTACCGGCTATCCTTTAACCACTGTGCAAAGTTTTTAAGCTGGCCGTTCTTCCTTGCCATTACAGCTATATCCGCATATCTGTAGTCGTGGTGGTCTACAAGCTCCTTGATCGTTTCAACGATATAGATTCCTTCATGGAGCAGGTCGGCAAACGCCCCGGTGTGGACATGGACCTTTCGGGGACTCTTCCGGGTGGGGATAAGGGGCTCACCGTAAAGAGCAGACGAGACAATATTGTTGGCGAAGTAGACTATCCCCGGCAGGCTCCGGTAGTTCTTCACCAGGTCGAACCGGGTAGCAATATCGGCATACTTCATCAACAGGTCCGGACGTGCCCCGCGCCATCCATAGATCGATTGCCGGTAATCTCCGACAACAAAGAGCTTATCTGGACTCAGTATTTGCAGGAAATCCCACTGAACAATATCCGTATCCTGGTATTCATCGACAAACACCAGCCGCCAGAGCCGGCGATAATGTAGGATCACTTCGGGAAATTCGATCATCAATTTAAGGGCGGTATCCAGCAGCCCTTGATAGTCCAGGGCGTTATACCTGCGAAGGATATTTTTGTACTGGTGAAGAATGTGCAGAACTTCTAATCGCTTGGGATGGGCCGGGGTTTTCCTCTCGGCCTCATGCTGCATAACTTCCAGAACAAGGCCAACGGACACCTTCTCCCCGAAATCTTTTATTATCGATTCTATAACGTCCCGTTGGTCCACCTGGTCGTAGATGGAGAGGTTTGGCTTGTAACCGAGCCGGTCCCCCCAATCCTTGACGACCTGCAGGGCGATCGCGTGAAACGTCCCGATCCGCATCTTGCCAGCTTTGGCCGGAGTAAGCATCTTGCCGAGGCGATCTCGCATTTCCCCCGCGGCCTTTCGGGTAAACGTCAGGGCAAGCATGGTGTTCGGGGATTCGCCGCTCTCTACAAGCCGCTGTATCCGGTTTGTCAGAACGTGCGTCTTCCCGGTCCCGGCGCCGGCCACGGTTAGAATCCTGTCAGAATCGGAATTAACAGCCGCTAACTGTTCCTTATTAAGGTTCATCGCTTCGTCCTTCTGGCCCGGCGGCGGAGGGTTCTACGCCACTTCATTTCACGCCGGCGGCGCTCTTCCAGGCTAATTCTCGGTCCGTTGTTACAGTAGATCATGCAGGTTGGCAATGGATTGAATCTCCTTGAATTAACGAGGGAGCGGGGCGGACTGGCAGTCCTGTCTGCCGCCCGGAGAGATTGGGCTGCCCGCCCCGCTCTACCTCTATTTCAAAAGTTCGCGGTTCTTTGCTACTCGCGCCTGGTATTCTGGAAAACGTGCCTCCGGGCGGAGGTAATTATCCAACGCTCCCTTGAGCTGGCAGAGTAGATTGGTAGTTTTTCCCAGGGCGTCCAAAAGGCTTTCCTCACTCGGTACGACCTTCTGCCCGTCCAGCAGGGCGGCTCCTTTCGCGGCTAACCGGACCTCGTTTATGATTGTTGCAAGCTCCTTCGCAGTTTTCATCGGGGCCTCGAATGCGTCAAGGGCCATGCCCTCTATCTCCCGCAACAGGGCACGGAGTAGGTCGCGCTCGGATTTGACCTCTTCTATTCGATCGAGAATGGCCGAATCTACGAGATTGTAACCTTGCTCAAACTTCTTTTTCCACTCATCCCGCTCCTTCTCAGCGGCCTCCACCCGGCTTTTCATGGCCCCGTAATTCCGATCAGAAAACTTCAGCCCTGAAAGTTCCTCGATTCTTGCCTCAAGCTTCACGATGCGACAGTGAGGACAGAACCACTTCTCCTGTGTTTCTTCCTTTGCCGTGGGATCGCCCATACTTGGAAACACTTCACAAAACAGGGGCGTATCGTGTACCTCGCACAGTTGTTCAGCCATAACCCACCTCAGTCCAGTTTGGCACAGTGATCCGCTATTAACTCTCCCAGAAAAGAAACACTTACGCCCCACTTCTCTGCGAGTTCTCTGAATGTCAGCCCCGTTGAAAACCCAGTGCTTGATCTGCACGTCATGCGCGGATTGACCGGCTGTGAGTGAAGTTCAAAGCAAATGATTTCTCCAAAACTCCCGCCGCCCCCCGTCGGGTGCTGGGCATACCTGTCCTCAATATCACGTCTAAATTTCTCGACTTTACTCATTTTCCCCCGCCAGCAGTTTATCGAACTGCTCCTGCGTGAGCTTCCCATCGCGTACCGGCTTCGGCACTTCGCCGCTCTTCCCGTCCAGCAGGGCGGCCGGGTATCCCACCAATGCCACTTTATAGACTGTCCCATCGGGCTTATTCTTGATTGGCAAACCCAAGCGCCGAAGCGTTGTGGTCACATTTACACCCATTGCCTCCGGGCAATCTGTTGCTATGGTTCCAAGCTTATTATACAATATCAGTTTCGTCTTTTCTTTCAATCTGCTTTTCACGCCCGCTTGCCAATACAAAACACAGCGGCATTGCCTGTCTGACCATTTCGGATGTTTCTCTTTCATCCTTTTGGCATGTGCACCTAAGTCAAATTTCTCAACAACAAACCAGCACGGCCTTTCCAGATCAAACACCCGATCTATGGTCGCAACGGCCGGTGGGCATATCGCTTTCTTTCCATAATTCGGGCAACCTTTCGGATGACCGGGATAAGGGAGCTTGCACCACTCTCGCGCCTCCAGGTTGACAAGCACCTGGCCTGTGGCTTCGATTATCATCATTCACCCGCCCCTATCCCTGGAGTCGGCGGACGGAGAAGGATATAGCCCCGCTCCCCCCCGCTGTAGCGTAACCGTAGGGCTTCGCGGGAAATGCCAGCAATCCGCGCCCACTCTGCCATATTCTTGGTTCTCTTTCCTATCGTGATGGGCCTGCCTGGTTTGCCTTGCTGCTCGGTACTCCAATAGCTATTCTCCGGGCAATGCGGCTTCGTTCTGTCCTTGCGGTTGAGGCGCCTTCCCTGTTCATATCCATTGGCAAAAGACCAGTCCCTGAACGCCCCAAAGCTTTTCCACGCCGTTGCCCCATTCCTCACCGCCTGATGATAAGTAGAATATATGGGGGTTCCTGACAGGCCGTGGGTCGTGGCACACGGGCCCTCGGCAATTCGGCATTCGTTACACTGGACGCTTTGCCCGCGCCGTAAGTTGGTGCCAAATACTTCCCCGGTGTACCCGCAATCACAGCGACATAACCATCGGGCCACACCGGTCTTACTGTTCTCAGCCCGTTCAAGTACGGTCCATCTGCCGAAAGTTCGTCCGATCATCTGAATCCTAAGCTTCCCGGACATTATTTCCCCTCCACTTGGAGCTCCCGCGGGAGCTCCTTCACGGTTTCTGGGTATCCGACCAAAAAATTATTATCCATAAAACAATCACAAGAAAAAACCAGTACGCATTTTCATTGGTAAGGTCCATCAGTCTACCCCCAATCCTTCGGGGAGCTGCTGTGGGCCGTTCCCGGCGTTGTCCTTGATGAAAACAGGCTTTCCCCACTCTTTAGACAATTCCACAACCGCCCACATTAGCGAATCGTTGGGCTTCTGAGGATTTTTGCCGGTCAGCCCGCCCACAATAATCCAGTCAGCATGAAAAGCATCGACCGGTAGAACGCCACCGACAAAGGGCTCAATTGACACAAATCGCCGCTCTGGAACAGAATCCATCAATACCTTAATGCGGTCATTCGTTTTTCTTTCTCCCGTTACACTCGTTCCGCACCAGCAGTTTTCGGGAAACTCGTACTGTGCGTAGCCGACCGGGTTCTTGGTCAGGAACAGGAACCGATGCTGTGGCAAGCCAGCGCAGACCTCAAGCACCTGGAGCACATGAACGGGCGAAACGTCAGCCCCCGGCTTGATCCAGTTGCCGAACATATCCGCGCAGGAGCCGACAAATACCCTGGAGGGTTCTGTTGTTGCCAGCTCTTTCTTCATTTTTGCCAGCTGGTCAGGATGAAAAGTCGGCTTCATTATTTCCTGCCGGCGGGCCTCTTTTTCAGCCTCGGTAGGCTTGTAGCCTTTCGGCCAGAAAAACTTCATCTTCGGCTGATCGTCCCTCGCCACATAGCAGTAAGAGCACCATTTGTCACAACCCGTAATCGGATTTCTCGTTTCGTGACACCAGCCGATTGCGTTGTGTTTACGTTTTCTCATTTTAACCCGATCTCTTCGGGCGTTGGCAGGTAAGCTCTAATCTCTAATAAACGCCTCTTGCCGTCTTTACTGAAGCAGCATTGCCTAATGCTCTTTTGATGGACAGATTCCCCGGCAGATTCTACCAATAAACCGGCAATATCCCTTGAGAGGCCCGCTTGCTCGGTCAGCTCGGCGAAGAGGTATATCTTTTGCATATCGTGAACCGTGAGCCGGTATGGCTTTTTCCCCCTTCTCCCATCGTTTGGGAAAGCCACTTTGATATAGCCCGCCGATATCCAAAAGCGTAGTTGCTGGGGACCGAGATTAAATAGGGTGGTGGCTTCATGTATGGTGTATAGCTTCTCTTTCTCGTTCATTTCACGACCCCGGCCAGATCAGCGGGGAGCAATGGTTCTTTGGGCATCGTCGTCCTCCGGGAAGGCGATATAATCAAAGGCATAAAATTCGTGCAGTTCTTCCGCGCACAGGTCGATAACCGGCTCCATGCTGTGGTGGAAGGCGCTTGGTGCTCGCGGATCATCTGTCCTTTTGGAAGGTAGGAACTCCACCTGATACACCCCTGGCGCCATGTGGTCTATCGTGCGGTTCATGGACTCGTGCTGCTTGAGGGTGACAACATCACCGGGCGAAGCATCCTTATCCCACCCCAAGAGACACCAGCGGCCCGTTTTCCCGAGACAGATTATTGCTTTCATGCAAACCCCTTTGCCGCCGGATTTCCGTTTAACATCCGTCCCCTTATATCGTACTGGACATGCACACCGATCACGGCGCAGACCATAATCGCTGTCGTATCGTTTACCGCGGCAACTTTCCTCGAGCAGAACGGGCAGGTATAAACACCCTTCACGGCCTCGACTTCCTCTCTCGGCCAGTCCAACATTTCTTTAATATCCTGCCAGCCGGGGAACTCGTGAACGAATATCATTGGCTAACCTAACCGATCAATGGGAACTCGATAATTTCCATGCCCTCGATCGCCGTCTGGCAAACATCGGCAGGAATCCGACTGCCATCTGGCCACGTCCCAACGATCGATTCAGGAAGAGTCTTGCTCGATGCCGCGATCACGTTATCAAGGCCGCAGTATTCAGCTACTTTCGGCAGACCGCGCAAGAACTTTTCCTCGTAATCCGCGGAGATCACTTCGAGGTTGTCCAGGGCAAGAAGCTTTAACGGGCTTTGGCTGTGCTTACAGATCACCGCCACCAGGCAGGCCAGCAGGATACAACCCTGGCCGGTGGAAAGGCTATCGAAAGCGATATAGTTACCGCCGTTTTTCCAACCGAAATCGAAGATCTCAGTACCCCGGCCGTCAACGGTCCGGAAGCTGAACTCTACGCCCTCGATGCCGAAAAGCCTGAGACTCTCGTTTACCTCGAGCTTGATAGGATTAAGCTTTTCTTTCACCAGATCGCCCTTTAATCCACTCGGCCCCAAGACCTTGATCATCTGCTTTATGCAATACAGGCGCGTTTGCGCGGCGTCAGCATCACCGACTGAGCGCAACTGGATATTCAGCTCGTTTTCCTCTTCCTGCTTCGCATCGAGCTGAGCCTCAAGAGTCTCGATCCTCGTTTTCAGGCCGGCGAGTTGCTGTTCCATTCCATCGGTCGCAACCGGGTTCTCCACTTTTTTAGCGAGAACGTCTTTCAACTCATTCTCCGCTTCCTCTAATTCCGCCCCTCTGGTGGACGCTGCGGCCTCTTCGGTGTCCCGTTTTGTTTCCAGAGCAAGAATCTCGTTGCGGAGGTCGCCCTCGGACAATTTACCCGCAGTGATCGCCTCGTTAAGGGCGCTATTGGTAATGAGGGTTTTCTGGTAAGCCTTGCCCTCGGCCTCATTCGCCGTCTTCGAGTTGCCATCTTTCTCAACAATCTTTTTGTCCATATCGGGTGATGATGGAAACAGGGGACTACACTTCTCGCAGAGCTGGTCCCGAATATCCCCTAATTCTTCAAAGGCGTTCTTTTGGGAGCGTAGTCCTTGGGCCACCCTCAAGGCGGTAGCCGCTTCCGCTTTCGCCGTTTCATACAAACCACCCGCTTCCTGGTGGGCTTTCTCCAGTTTTGCCTGAGCGGTGGCGTTTTCCTCTCTCTGCTTCGGTTCCCGCTCATTGCGATCCACGATCGTTTTCTTGATCGCACCTATGTCGGCGCCACCCTCTTTCAGCCTAACAATACGGGCGGACAGTGAATCAGTCCGCCCCTGTCTGGACTCCAACGCCGCGAACAGGGGGGCGTTCTTGGCAAGTTCGGACACAACCATTTCCTTGTCCTTTCGAGCCTGGTCCAGTTCAGTTTTCAGCCCCCGAAGATCGCCAGCTACAGTTTTCCGCTCGGATTGTGCTTCGGCCATCTTCACCGCCGCGCCCCTGGCGTTCTGGATTTCCCTGGTGGCGGTACTCTTTTCCTCCGCAAGCCACTTGAGGGCATAATCGAGATCACCGCCATGCAGATCCACCAGTTCAACGGAGATCTCGTGCAAAACAACGCCGGCCAACTTTGCTTCCCCTCGAGCGCATTCCTTCAAGAGTTTTTTAATCCGAGCACCCGTTACCTCGGAAGACTCACCCAGGCGGTAAAAGAAATCCCTGCGCTTATCTCCGCTCATAGCCAAGAAAGCCCGCACGTCCACCACTACAGGATCAAGGCCGGCCCATTGCCGGATTACCCCTTCCTTCGAGGATAACTTCGTGCCGCAATCAGCCGGCTCGGGTGAGAGGTCTATTTCCTGAGTAATCTTTTCTTTGGTTTCCCCACTGGCGGGATCTCGCTTTAGGGTTCTATCCCAGGACCGGCGAAAAGTTCTCGAGTCCGCTACGGATATTTCAACCCCCATGTAGTTGGTGTCCGGTGTGCTGTTGGCGAGTTTGAACACATCCGCCGTTCCGCTGACCGAGGCTTCCGGCAGGGCCCCGGTGATCGCAAGCTTGGTGGCCTGAATAGTTTGGGTCTTTCCCGACCCGTTAGGGCCGCACAGCAAAACGACTTCGGCTATCTCGATTTCGAGATCACGCGCCGATTTGAAGTTGATCATTCGAATTTTTTCAATCATTGCTTGTTCTCCTTCTTCTTGCCGGTTTGAGTAGGGCGGCCCCTCGGGTGCCCTTGCGGTAACGAGAATTGACTGTTACGGCATTGAGATTGTAAAGCTTGGCCCATTCAGTAAGACAGCGTGTTTTTCCTTTTATGGTGATCTGTACGTTCCGCCGGTGGTTCCTGCACTGAGTTCGCCTCGTCGCCCACCGGCAGTTGCCGGGTTCGTAGTTTCCGTCGTTGTCGATCCGGTCTATTTCCAGGTTCTCCTTGTGGCCATTCGCCAACGCCCAATCTCGAAAAGCCTCAAAATTCTCGTCCCATTCGGCGCAGACCCGGATCCCCCGGCCGCCGTAGTTTTTGTAAGCGCTGTTGTTCTTTAGGCTGCAACGGTGTCGCATATTCTTCCACACGCTATAAAGCTTTGCACCCGACTCACCATGCGTTTCCCCGTGGCGGTTGCCTCGATTCGAGCAGCTTTTACATCGACGGGCAGAGCCGCTTCTAAGCCGTTGGCCCTCAATTGCTTTTTCCGTACCACAAATACACCGGCACAGCCACTTCGCCTTACCCGCTCGATCATTTTCTGCTCTCTCGATTACGGTCCAGGAGCCGAATCGTTTTCCGGTTATGTCAATCAGTTCGCCCAACTATACGTCCCCCGTTTTTTGCAACATCCGGTAGACCTCTTCAGCCTGACTTTCGCTCAATTCCGTATACAAATTGGCTCGGAAACCCAGGGCCTCTGCGGTATCTACGATTTGCTGAGGGTGGACCGTGCCGCGCAGCGCCAGTGTCGCAATCTTGCCCTTGAATTCAGGCTTTGCGCTTGGGTCCGCCTTCTCGCCTGCGGGAGGTTTTTCCGGCTCCGGTTCGGGATCTGGCCCTTTCTTCTTGTCGTCCGGTTTCTCTTCGGCCTCTTCATCCTCGACCTGCTCCGCTTTCCCCTGGTCAACTTCATCCAGCCCTGGCTCGTTCGGTTCCTCATCGGTAATAATCTCGACATTGGCATCCTCGATAACTTCCTTCGCCGCATCCAGGTCGCCATGCTCGGCTGACGTTGAGAGTTTCTTCATATCGGTAAGATCAAGGGCGTGTTTGAAGCCGTACACGATAACCCTGGCCGTCCCGGTGTCTTTGCCTGCCGCGTCCTTTACAATACGATCAGTAATATCTCCCTGGCCGATCGCGGGGTGAGCTTTCAGGACGTTCCGGCCGCAGATGGTATCCGCGATCCTGTCCGCGAATTTCTGTCGCTGCTGGTGTTCGTTGTAGGCGGCTTGTATTTCCGGATGGGTAAGATCAACCCACAGCCCCAGGGCGGTATCCCCGAAGTAATCCACCGGGACGAAGAACAGGTCAGAATCCGCTCCCGGCTTTACCTCGATCTCTTTCTTCTCCTTGTAGCTTTTACCGCTATCGGTTTTCGCCCACTTCTCTTCAATGCCTTTCCACGATGTAGGCGGTTTATCGAGCCTGCCCATTACTCCAGCGGTGGGGAACCGCTTGATTTTCGCCTGTAAATCCTGTAGGAAATAGGTTCGGACGTTGAACACAACCGACTTGTCCACGAGGACCAGGTTGCCAACGGGAGAAAAGCCGATCCCCACCGTGCGGGTCCAGACCATAGATATACATTTGGTCTTCTGGTCGATCTCTACATGGGGGTTCGGTTTCAGGTTCCCGTCAACTATCGTACTATTCGGCTTGATCAGATTGATATTGGCGACCTGGTTGAGTCTATTGTATCCACCGCTGTTGATTGCGGCCTTCCCGGAAATCTTGTTGTAGTGGATACCCTCTTTCAGAACCATTTCGGCCCGTACCGTCTGGACCGCTCCCTGGCTGTCGCGGCCGACGAAAACCCTGCCGTCGCCGAGTGCGGCGGTTTCCGGCGGCTTCTTCTTCTCCCCGGTACCCGGTGGTTTCTGTTCAGTTTGATTTGACATGGCTGGCTCTCCCCTCTAGATTGGAAATTGTTGAAAAAGAAAAAGGTCCTGGCCGTCATTCCTGCGGGGAACTGGCCGGAACCTCTTTTGTTTCTCGCTGTTTCTGCTTGTTCAATTTCTCGCACTCGCCGAATCGCTCATCCTCCGGAGTAATCGCTTCCACCTGGACGTCCACCAGCTCGCCCGGGATCCGGAAGCCGTGCAGCCCGATCAGCTCATTGATGCTTTCCGTTAGATACTGCCAGTCGAAAGCGTTGTCCTCTTCGCCTTCGCCGCGGAAAATGATTATCGCTTCGGCATACAGCGGTTGCAGATCGGCCCTGTCGCGGCAGCATTTAAGATCGTGGTGTTTCTCGGCGAAATCGGCGGGCATTTCCAGTCCGCACCGCGGGCAGGTGTCCGTTTCGGAGGCGGTTTTCAGGTAGGTAGGCATCGTTCTCTCTCCCCAATAAAACAGGATAATCAAGCAAATAGTGCTTGCCAAAACCGAGCATACGTGCTTATAATTAGCTGACAGGGCGGCCCCGGTTGCCTTGGTTGTCGTTAGTCTATCTTCCCCAACTCACGAAGAAAACCGTCCAGGGCTTCGCTGATGAGTTGGGAAACGGAAGGCTGTCGCCCGGCGACTTCTCGTTCTTTGGCGAGCTGCTTCAGTGCCGCCTTGTGCTTTTCGAACAGGTAGAACGTGAAACTGCTGGCTTCGGTGCTCACTCTGTCAGCTTGTGCTGGCATTTTTTGATCCTTGTGATTGGTTGTTGCTTCATTCTGTTTTCACCCATTTAAGGACTTCTAAGTGCCTGTTTCTATTTGCCCTGTTTGCAAAGGCGGTTCTTTCGAGATCGTCGAGCAGAAACCCAAGAACTCGACCTATTCCGTCCTGTTCGTCCAGTGTTGCTCTTGCCACTCCGTTGTCGGAACGCTGGAATTTTACAGCGGTGGCTACTTGGCCAAACAACAAGAACAAGCCCTGGCAGAGCATTCACGGCTGCTGAATGAAATCAGTTCGAAGCTTAATGGCCTTCGGAATCTGGTCGGCGGAGAATAGCCCGGCCGCTGTCGGGGTTTTCAAATACCCCGACTGATTTTTCGCAGAACGCTTCGACCATTTTCTTGTACGTGGCGATCAGATCATCCAGGTTTTGCTCGCCGGCGTTTTTGCAAAACCCCACGGCCAGCTCCATCAGGCGCAATGCCGTGAGATCGTCGACTTTATTTTTGTTGTCTTTACTCATCTTCGTACCTAACTGGTCAGATTTATTTCACCTCTCGAGTTTGGAAACGTAGCCTAAAGATGTTTAGCTCTATGCAAGTCCATTATAAGGTGATCGAGCGCACATGTCAAGAACTTTACAAAGAAATTTTCCGCCTGAAGTAGTCAAGCGGATAGAATCGGTGCTTGAAGAACTTAACTTGCCACATTTAAAGGCTTTATCTGAAAAGGCCATCGTCCACCAAAGCACTATTTCTAAGCTTCTGCAAGGTAGCAATGTCGAATTAAGAACCAAAATGAAGGTTCAAAAGTCTATCGAGCGCATTAGTCTAAATTGGCTTATAACCGGCGAAGGGGAGAAGTATTTGGAGGAAAAGCGGCAGCCGGGGCAGTTGTTGAACGAGCTGTTATCGCAGAATGCACCCGTCGTCCTGCTCAACGAAATCCTGCCGCTGCTCAGAACAATCGGAGAAAATACCGGCAGGCTGGTTGAGCTGCAATCGGGCCATCAGGACGGGCCGCGCTACGAAGCTACCGAGCTCCATCTGACAATCCCCGACCCGCCGGATCATCTGTCCGAACAACGGATCATGCAGTACGACCGCAATGCTGGCCTGCTGCTGCGCTGGGCCCGTACCGAGAAAGCGCAGGCGGCTTTCCCCGACGGTGTCCCGGACCATGCCCTGGAAGAGTTCTGTGAGAAAGTTTCCGGCTTCTACGGCGGCGGCTGGATCGATGATATATCTGGAATGCTGAAGGATCTGATCGAGGAACTTAATCAGGAGAAAAGATGAGAAGCTTTCTGCTCTTCTTACTGCTATCGGTACTCTGCTTATGTTCCGCCGCAGGTGGTAATGATGCCATTACCGCAGATCAGGCTAAGAACTACATTGGAGAAACGAAGACCGTAATCGGCCAGGTCGTCAGCGCGAAATATGCCGCTGGCAGCCGCGGAAAGCCCACCTTTTTGAATCTCGACAAACCATATCCGAATCAAATTTTCACGGTCGTAATTTGGGGATCGAACAGGTCTAAATTCGATGAGCCGCCAGAGAAACATTTTCTGAAAAAGAAAGTCCGTGTCACCGGCAAGATATCAGAATATAGAGGCAAACCACAGATAGTCGTCACTGACCCCAAGCAGATTAATATCAAGGAAAAAGAGGGAGTGGAGAAATAGTGTCCAGGTAGACACCCCTCCGGCTGGCATCCCGTAGGCAACATTGTTCTACCGCGGCCGCCGGCAGAGTGATGTTCTAAGAGCCCTTCATATTCATCTTGCCAGTAAACATAACTGATCCCCGAATATCAATATAGACTATCGTAGATTTATACCCCCTCGCTACGCCCGCCACAGGCCTACAAAGAGAACACCCCTGGAGGAATGGCTTGATACCTCCAGGGGCGATCGTTGCTTACAGGGCTTTATATGAGCTCGTTAAGGCGGTTTCTCCATAAAATGCCTCTGGTCCCAATGGTTCTCCATCAAATGCCACTGGTTCCAATGGGTATTGTAGACAAACCGCAGCACATATTTACCGCTGTGCTGCGAATCAAACAGTATATCTACCGTATCCTCAGCGGCAATATGAAATCCGACAACCTGCCTGTTCCAGTTCGGGTTCGATTTCCGCATCCCGTCTACGAACACCGCCGCCTTGTGCGGCATGATCCAGACGGTATCGGTCCTGACCTCTACCTCTGGCGGCGGTAGAATAACCCGGATCGGCCCCTGAAGACGCCCAGCGCAACCCAGGAGGGCCGTGAAGAGCATAATAAACAGACCGCGCATTTTCTCCCTCTTACTTGATTAAGCTATCCCCGCTGACCTCGTACTTGCCCGGCGCTATTACCGGCTGACCTTCCAGGTCACATCATCGGCCACCGCCTTAGAATCCACGACATAGTCCTTGTCCCGAATCTTCCCGGCGACCAGTAGCTTCTTGTATCTGATCTGGTCGGCGGTCAGATCAATAACTACATCGTTGAGAACGTCCACCCGGTCAGGATTGTGCTGTATCTTATAGTCGCGCCAGACCACACGATTGCCGAGAGAGTCTGGCTCGGAGTAGACATCCCCCATCAGCACGGGTCGGGTCTTGGGAGTCGGCCCCCACCAGCCAACTGTATCCAGCACTGTCCGAAACGGCACGGCTGAGATTGCTACAATTAAACCCTGTTTTCCGTCCTCGTTTACTTTCTCCCGTAAGATCGAAACCGTATCGACCTGCGACCACAGCAGGGCTGGAAACAGCAGTATCATCAGTATCGTTTTCATATCCGCTCCTTAGTACCAAGTGTTGTCAAAAACTGTATTTGGTGAACCGTTGATGTCTGTGGTGTTGTTATTGCCAATGTTTCCACCAACAGTTACATTTGATAGTGCTCCTGCAACATCTATTGCAGTTGTCCAGCCGTAAAAATGACTCCCAACAACCTGTGCGCTACTCACGTCTATGTTGATAGCTATTGCCCCACCCCTTAGATCAAAGAAGTTACACCCGACAACGCCAAGCTGTGAGGCTGCCGAATTGAATATCCCGCCGTTGATAAAGGTACAGCCGCTAAATATGTAGCGCTCATTAAACATATAGATATGCGGATCGGTTGCGCTCACATCGAACAGAAAGGTCGTGCCGCTTGCCGATACATTGGTTTTATACATCGGCCTGTAGGTTGACGGCCCGAACTCATAATACCCGCCGGTATATCGTATGAAATACTGGCAGGTGCCTAAACCCTCTATTCCCTCGCCGCTCAGATACCATGTGTTGTTAATCATGTGAATCGTGCCCTGAGCATTGCCAAGAGTCAGGAAATTATTCACATCTCCAGTATTGTTTTCAAACGTAACCTGTGTATCATCATAATCACCACCGACAAAGTGTATTTGAAACGAGGCTCCTGCCATCTCGCAATTTCGAACAACCAATGTCGAATCCTGCCCATTTCCATTCAGGCCGTATGTGTAGAAGATTTCACCCACCATATAACAGTTGTCAAAGATCAGATTGCAACTCGTTAAAGTGTTAATTAACATTGTAGTCCCGACGGCCTGTGGCCCGTCTATACTCACAAGGGCAAGATTTCTGAAAGTCCAGCCCGCATCATCAAATCTATTGCGAAAATAGAGCGGCGAATCGTCCGGGTCGCCTGCTATAATTGAACGGTACTTATCCCCACCCGTCAGCGTCCAATCGGTCTGCACGGTATCAGCCGTTGCCAGCGAATCATCGTCAAATACGAACAGGCTGTCGCCCGGCAAGAGAAACGCCTGGCCACCGCGCACGGCGACGGCGATAAGGGTATCTCCGATAGAGCTGTCGGCTATCCCGCCAGCGTACCAGCGGAAGCCCGAAAAGGCTCCATACGTTGATGAATCTGCTTTAGTACTGCCGAATATTATATCGTACCAAGTAGTATCGAGCATCGCGCCGCCGCCGCCGCCACCACCACCGCCACCGGAGGTATCAGCCGCCGCCTGGAGGGAGTCGATTGCTGATTGAGCGGCCAGCATTTCCGTCATGAGGGTAGCGATAAGCCCCTGGTTGACGGCCACGCTATCCGCGTTCGCGGTTATCAGCAGGAACAGCGAGTCAAGTGTGTTCTGGAGCGAGTCCACGGCGTTCTTGAGGCTGTCGGCCCGGGCCGCGTTCAACTGGTATAGCACCTCCACGCTGTCGCGGATTGCCGTTGAGGTATCTCCAACCTCCTCGTGGCTGGCCGGCAATAGCCCCGGTGGGAACTGCGCGATCGCGGGGGCCACTGCGAAGACAGCCAGCAAAATCACAAGCTTCATCATTTTAAGCATACTGCCTCCAAGTCTTTTAATTCGTAACCCTGAGAGCAACGCGGACGATGAACCTGCTTTGGCTCGATCGCGTTACTTCAGAGAAGGTATTGATTCTTGATTGTGAGCTCGCAGTTTGCTCGGAAGTCATAAGGAATCTACTTTGGGTAGAGCTTGTTTTCTCGCCCGTAGTGTTCAACCTGGTCTGACCAGTGTTGGACCGCACGGCAATCGTAGGACCGAGCCACAAATAATGATAATACATCCACGGAACAGGCTGGTAGTGCATTTCTTCCCCTTCTTACCTGTGGCACCATGCCCAAAAATCGGCACTCAATAAATTCGTCCAGCCAAGTACAATCACCACGGCCCCCGCGTCCGGCTGGATACCGGAGAAAGGAAAGAATACTGATTGACCAAGACCGCCAGTGTGCATCATTGGGGTATAAAGCCCATCGAATGTTAATTGGAAACTTGCTGGACCATTGCATTCTGCTCGGATACCCGTAACGCTTTCGCTACCAGTGAAGGAGAAGGTAGCTATCGTTGCGCCACCCAGGAGGCGTACCGTTGCCCCGAGTCTGTGGAGAATATCGGCAGTGCCGTTCTGCGCCCTGGTGATATTGTCACCCGCACCGACAAGAACATCCTCCGCGCCAATGATCACATCGTTGGCGCCGAATATATCGTTGGCCGTGCCGTCCTTTAGCGATATCGTACCGGCCCCGATCTCAAGCTGCGCGGAGAGGGAAGAGATATTCCGCTCAACGGTAATGCCTCGCTTGTTATCGGCCATGCTGAAAGGGATTATATCGGTCAATAGAGACATGCCCTCACCGTTCCTTTCTCTGTTGTGCAGTACCGCGCCTTGAGGCGTTTTTCAAGAGTTGTTTGGTAATGAGCTTATCCTCGGTCTGCCGGGCCTTTTCGTTATACGCCCGTATTTCCTCGAGCAGAGATTCTTTCATCCCTGACGGACGTTTATCCGGCTCGATCGAATAATACTGCTCGTAACGTCTTATCAGTTCGGAGTCTTTCAGCCCTCTCGGTGGCGGTCCGCTCGTAGCCATAAAGCCCAAAGATTTCAGCAGCGCATCCCACCCGTCCATTTCGCCAGTGAGGAAAGAGAGCATATTTTGAACGGGGATCGGCGTGAACCCTCGAGCTTCATGGATTAAGTAACTCGGTATCTGGTTCCATTCGACAGATCCGCTCTTCCCCCATACCCACGTTGTCAACTTCCCGGCATCCTTCCCGCCTTTAGGATCACCGGCTTTGTGGTGTCCTTTGCGATCCGTGCCGTAAACTCCCTTGTCGTCAAGACCAAGAAACTCTTCAACGGTTGTGAACCTGGCCCCGCGCCAGTCCTCTCCAACGATTGCCTCCATGGCCGCCTTCGCCAGCGGTGAGCCCTTGTGCTGGATCGAGCGGATAGGATGGGCGATAAACTTCAATGGATCGTGGAAGTGACCGATCAGGCTGAAATACTTTCTCCGCTCCGCCTCTTTGCCTGTGAGCAGCTCGTAGATGGGAGTAACATCTATATCCAACCATTTTAGCCGGCCAGCTTCCCAGGCCTTTCTGTAGCGAGTCCAGAAATCATCATCGTCCGCAGCGGAAAGGATTAAATTAAATGCGACAGTAGTCATGATCGACTTAGCAAATACTCTCCCCCAAAATTCACGGTATATCCTGCCCTCATCACCGCGCTTAAATGCACCAACCATAGACCTGACGTTAGATTCAGTCCAATCCGGCGCCAACGCCAACAACCTGAATATGTGTTGCCAGGTGGGGTTACGGCCGAGAGTGTTTATTCTGCCGTGGTGGAGGCCTCCGAAATCATCATTGATCAGGCTGGCCGCCATCTTTGCCAGCTCATGTTCTGTTACTTCTCCTGCAGCAAGGTCTTTCGCATGGCGTTTCATCAAATGCTGAAACTCGATCACACCCGCCTGCGCCTTGAGAGCCGGCATCATCCGCTGAAAAAGGAAGTGCGTCTGAACCTCGCGCAGCCGCATCAACTTTGCCCGGTGACTTTTTACCATCGGGACCTTATCGATTATCTCCCCGATCTTCGTATTCTCGTCCTGGACCCACTGTAATTCATCCCAATCCTGCATACGCCCGATCGTCAGCCCGCCACGGACCAACGCTCGTACTTCGGGGGTGTAGGCTTTTATCATGTCCGCACCCTCGCGGATCAGCTTTCGGAGATTTACATCCTTTCTCCGGAAGCGGCCGCCGAGAAAGTACGATCGCAATAGAGCCTGGTGGTGAAAACTGGACAGGACAAATATCGTATGCTTGATCTCTGCGGAAAACCGAGTCAGTCCTTTGAAACCCGGAACCTTATAGAGATAAGAGCTTCCGAGTAAGTTATTCAGCAGTTTTGCCAGCCGCGGGGCAGCATAGTAATCGACCCGGGTAAACAGATCGCCATCCTCGGTTGCAAGAAATCCTCGACCATAGACTTTATCGGGATCCGCTTTACCGGCATGAACCCATTTAACAAAGTTAGGATGTTCCACTTGAAGCCAACTGCCGTCAGAAGAGGGCTTTGTTGTAACCAGGCCAGCTTTTTCAATCTTGTCCAGGAGATCGCGCTGGACCTTGACCTTTATCATTTCCTCCCGGCTGGCCTCGAGTGCATTGATAGCTCCCTTGATCCTGAGTTCTTTCCCCAAGCTCCAACCGTGCAGGATGCTCTCTAACGTGCGTTCTTTCGCCCGTCCGGTGCTTGTACCGAACTTGCGCCTGAGTGCACCCTCTTCCTTACCGTCCTTCTTCCAGAGCCGCATATTGTAGTTATCCCGAACCCTCGAGAGGATGGCCGCGGGACTCTTATCGCCGGGGAAGGCTTTTTGGTGGGCCCGCCCGAATTCCTTATTCAGTCGGATAATCTCATCAGCCAGTTCTTGCTCTGCGGGGGATAGCTGCTGGCTCTGGTGATAGAGATTGACTTGATCTTCCGTCAGCTCGTTTTTGTACTTCTCGAACTGCTCAGACGGCGTACCGTACTCCTGCGACTCGGCCTCGCGTAGATCAATGTGCAGGGCGATCGCCATTTCAAGACCCTGCTCAACCTCTTCTCGATACTTGTCCTCGTACCACTTCCGCTTATCCGCTCCTGTTATTCTCTTCAGCTTGTCTCTCAGCCTTTCGGCGGTCGATCGGGCTTCCTGGATTTGATCGTCCAGATCCGCAAGGTACTCATCCTTTAACCGGATTATCGAGGGCTCTGCCGTTTCTTTCGTGACAAACTCTTCCCAGGTGGTGAACTTTTTCCCGAGAACCCGCCGGATATAGGCTTTCTTCTCGGCTACACCCTTGAATATCAGCGCCACCGCTCCGGACTCTTCCGATCCACCGTGTTCCTCGATAATCCACGCCATATAAGGCCAGAGCTTCCCGCTTACTTCGGGAGGCAGGCCCGGAACGATCGTTGCTACCCTCTCGTCTTCCAGCTCTTCCTTGTAGCTGTCTCGCGCCTGTTCAATTAGCGCATCAACAATATCGTCCCAACGGCCTTCACCCCTCGGCAAGTGGCCGGCCTCTGCCATCCGCGCCAGCTTGCCGAACCCCATGCCCTGTTTCATGTGGAGGGTGATCCGGTACATATCTTGAGCTGATACTTTCCTCGGTGGCTTACCGCCGCCCGACAGGACCGCCGCCGCCCGCTTTCTGTTTTCCTCGATCGCCATCTGTGCGAAGTGGGGCATGATCAGCCGATCGTTCTCCGCGCGGGACTGCTGCTTATAGTCAGCCGCGGTATATTCATCCGGAGTAGACTCGGAGAACATTATTTCGGTACCGGCCATCTGCTGCTCGAGTAACGCCAGCTTGTACTCCAACCGCTTCCGGATCGCGTCAGTGCTTTGATTATTCCGTGTCGCAGGTAAAGCCTTCAAATGCTCGAGGGTTCTCTCGTAATCGTCCAGCATGTCGGTCTGAGATTTGAAAGCAGGTTCGGCAGAACCGAGGCCATCCCCCTCGCCCGCAACCTCTCCCCTGGCTACCCGGGCCGATGCCGCGATCATCCGTTCAACCTCTGCTTTACCAAAGGTTACATTGATACCCATGCTCCGGAGTATCTTTTTGAAGTAGAACATGAACCGGCTCCACAGGCTTGGATCGAGCTGGCCGCTCTCCACCTGGCGGGCGAACCATTCCTCTGCGGCTTTGTATTTATGCCAGTTTCTTTCCTCCATCAGCCGGTGTATATCAGGCCCGTATTTCTTGCTCCCGGCCAGATCATCGAGGAATCTCAACATTGTGGGCCCGCCTATTTTCTGCAGGCCAAAATGCGCTACCGATTCATGGAAAACTGTCTCGATCGCCTTCTTGGGATTTGATATTCCATCCGCGAGTAAATAGATCGATTTGGACTCGGGGTGATAGAAGCCATAGACAACACGGCCCTTCTTCTGGATTGACCTGATCCCCTCTTGGTAATCTACCGGAGCTTCGCTTACATCGGCTATTACATTCACTTTCGGGATAAACTTATGTTTCATTCCCGCAACCGCATCCTGGACGGCCTTGACAGACATTCCCCTTTTTTCGGTTTCCTTGCCAACGCTGACCGAAAAATTTATGTCGGGTTCGGTTGGTTCCGGACCGGTTATCTCACGAGCCAGGCGCATAGCTACGGGTGATCTCATGCGTTGCCACGCACCTATACTCGGCGCCCATTTGAATCCCCGCGATTTTAATTTTGTTATTGTATCCGAATCAGGCTTCCCGGGGAAAAATACTTGAACCCGGTTATCTTCAACATTGTCCACAATCCTGATACCACCAATCTCAATCTCTGTCGTTTCATCGGCCCTATCTCTTTCGATTTGCTTAATGCGCTTTTTCATACGTTGGATATTGGCGTTGTTATTCGTAAGCTCGTAGGCGGGAAAACCAACCCTACCAGAAAAGTCTGGTTTTAACAGTTCCTTACCTACTGTCTCAGAAAGACCGTAATCTTTCTTGATTTTTGCAATCTTCTCTTCGTCTGACAGCTTTTTATTGCGGACTATCGCGTTAACGCCCTTCATCGTTTCTTGATGGTTTTCCGCTTTATCAACTTTGGCTTGTAACTGCTGGACAGCGTCCTCTGCATCACTTGAGATTGCTCCCCTGCCGGTCAAGCCAAGACGTTTTCTGATTCCCCGAATGGCCTTCTTCTCCCACTCAACCAGGTCTTCATATCTCTTGTCTGCCGCATTATTGGCCTTCTCCATACGGCGGACAGGGAAATTCGCAGGGCCAGCAATCATCGTTGACATGATGCGAGACTTGGCGGCAAGAAAATCAAGGAGCTTACTCTTATACTTGTTTTTGTAGAAGTTCAACTCTTCTGCGGCCTGGCCATGTTGCTCAGGGGTGATTTCGGCCAGTATTGAATCGTGTACTTTTTTGATGCGGTTGTAATAGTCCTCTTGCTCCTGGACGGCCCTTTTCTCCGGAACAAAACTGGTTCCCTGGTGGGCCCGCCTTGCAACTTCTTCCGGGATATCCGACTTGGAAAAGGTAATTAATTGTTTCTCAGGCTTGGCCGGCGGTTTTGCTTTTTCGGGTGGTTTTACTTCTTTTGCAGCGGGCTTAGATCCAGCGGTGGCTCGTTTACTTTCAGCTTGTTCGCTTTTTGGGCGGCTTTCACTAACATCCGGTTCAGCACCGAAGAGGCTTTGTACTTCCGCTCTGGCTTGGGCATCCGGGGCCTCCATGAATTTAATTGCAGTATCGATTATCTTGGAAGGATTAATTTCTTCCTCGTAATCAAATATATCAATATTACCCATTCTTATCAAGCGTTCTTGAATATCGCGCCCAAGTTCACTCAACATCTCACCCATGCGCCTGGAACTACGAACATTCTTCTCAAAAAACATAGCGATGTTCGCCGTGTCTTCTGGTATCTGCTCAAATAGGGTAGCCTGATTCAGCGTGGCTTCTACTGTTGTCCCCCGCTGGCGTGTATTGCGTAGCAACTTGGCCGCTCCAGTGATATGCCTGATAATAGTTTTAATGTTGGGATCGGCCTTGATATTCTCTGCCTTGATAAACTCAACCGATGCTGTAGTCAGGGCGTTCAGGATATTCTTGATCTCTGGATCAGCCTCTTCAGCAACCAGCGCAAGTAACTCCGGTTCGCCGTAGGCTTTCTGGAAGAGCGCCACCTGCGCCCTATCTATCGCCTGCTTAGTAAATGCACCCTCCGCAGTCGCGTATTGCGTGGCCTCTTCCGCACCAAGAGCATTGACAAACTTGGTAAGGAATTGTCTGTTGCTCGCTGCCGTCAGATTCCCACTTTGATCGGGCGCAAACAGTCTTAGAACTTCGGGTTGAAGTATCTCCGCATCACCCTTAGCCTGTTCAACCGGGCTCAGGCGGGCTACTTCACCCAAGTTTGCTTTCTTTGCAAATTCAACACGGTCAACATCACTCGTGCGTACCCGCACCAGAACAGGATTTTTGAACTTGGAAACATCATCCGCAGTAATGCCAAACCCTTCAGCCGCTTTTTGCAGGGCAAACTTGTATTTCTTACCGGCCTGGCCCTTGTATGCTTCTTCGAGCGCGATTATCCGGCCGTTGCCCGACTCAACAACGAAATCCTTTCCCACTATCGGGGCGCCGGTCCCCGCCGTATTTGATTCCATCAACCGCCCAGGCTCAAGTTTCTTCGCCATCTGGTCAACCTGATAGCGCATGGCCTTACGGTCCCGGTCACGCGGCTGTAGTTCCTGTGGATATTTCTTGTTGATAGCAAAGTCTGCCGTGTGTGAGACAATCAGATCACCAAGATCGACCACGGCATATTCAGTCTCAACCTTTGTATTGTCCGGCAGAAAGACTTCCTGCTTCTTACCAGCCTTATACTCGCGTTCAGGTAGTTCCTCGCGCTGCTCAGGCGCGGCCTCAACAGGCGGAGCCTCTCCCTGTTCCTCGGCCAGCTTTTTCTTTGTGCTTTCCACGGAACGCCGAACAACCGCCAGTTCTTCTTCCGACATTTTCTCGCCGGTTGACTTGCGACCAGACTCAAGAATCATTTCGCCTTCGCGCAGGGAGTTTTTCAACTCCTGAATACGCGCTACATCAGGGAAGGCCGGCTCTTTCTCCGCTGCCGGGGCCGGCTTTGCCAGGTCGGGATATTCGGCTAATACCTCGGCGGGTACGGGCTTACCCTGCTTTATAGCTTCTTCGATTTCAAATTTATGTTGTTTCTGAACAACGGCCCCTTTCCCGCCTATTGCGGGCCACATGACCCTGTCTTTGGGCTCCCTCGACCTCCAATAGTACATTTCCTTTCCAGACGCGGATACGTCATGTTCTCGTTGCCGCCATTCCTCCAATGTCATTTGCCACGGCTCTTTTTTCTCGGGTCTTGTCAGGCCGATCTGTTTGGCAAGCTGCTCAACCTGGTAATCGAAAAGGGTATCCCAATTCCGGCCCCGAACTATTTGGAACTCGCCAACATCGTTTACCCTGATATGCGCGGGCTTGGAAAGCTTCGTGGCTTTTAGGTGTGTTGCCAGGACAACGCTCTTACCTCGAGCAAAGGCCTCCAGCAGCGCATCGTGTACCTCGGTGTTGCGGATCGGCCGCTTTATACCGCGCTCCGCTTCGGGCTCGGGCTTTGCTTCCGGCTCCCCGGGTGGAGGGAGAAGGGCATCGAGCGCAACCTGGCGGGCATCGGCGAGACTGAGATCGTAGGCTTTGGGGGCAACGCGATTGCCGTTGGTGGTGATCTCAACGCCGTGCATGGCCTTACCCGGCGTGATGTCCTCGGGCTTTGCCTGTGGATCGGTCAGTATCTTAACCGTGATACCCTTGCGGGTAGCTGCACCAGCGCGGGAGAGCTGCTTGAGAAGTACCTTGCCCTCGGCAGTCTTCCCCTGGTCCTCGCGCCGCTTTTTCAATTTTTCAGTATAATCGCCCTGCGGTCCGATCTTTTTCAGCCGATCGGGAGGAACACCATCGATCCGGCCAATGGGAACGCCACCAGCTAATGCACCCTTGTCGTTATCGATCGAGACTTGCTCATCGTGTTCGGGGTAGTAATCGCTCCGCACTTTCCCGGTATGAGTCACGCCCTGGTTGTCGGTCCACTGGACGGCATCACCCTTTTTGAAGGTGGGCTCTCCGAACTCCTTGCCCTCGGGTAATAACTCTTTTTCTGGTTCTGCCTTTGGCTTGCTGATCACCGGCTTTTTACCAGGTTCCTTTTTAAGAGTCGGCTTCCGGCCTTTCAGCTCTTCGGCCTCGAGCTGGTCCAGCCAGAGCAGCGCGTCCCTTGCCTCTTTTTTCTCCCTGGCCGTACCGCTTTCCTTATTCTTCTCGAGCTCCGGCCTGGCTTCCTCGATCAGTGCGGCGAGAGCATCCTCGCGGGTGGAATACTGTGTCCTGTGTTCCGTGTGCGCTATCCAGCTACTTAACCCTTCTATATTCCGCCCGTAGCTCCAGCGGCCATTCGGGCCGGTACCGAGATCAATACTGTTGCCGCGGTCAGCTTTCGGGTCTTGCTTTAACTTTTCGCGCTTGAGCTTGTATTCGGGCCTGTCGTAGTCGTCGTAGCCGGTAGGCTCGGAGAACCCCCACCGCTCTTTCATCTGCGCGGCCTTTTTATCGTTCTCGGCCTTCTGTTCAGCGGCCCGCTCTTCCTCTTTTATCCGGTAGCCCTCCGGATCGATGAATTCTTGCGGGGTGGTAATCTGAACACTGTTCAACTCGTACATCGGTTTCCAATCGCCAGCTTTTGCCGCGGCGATCGCAACCTTCATTCTCTTGGCCTCTGCTACGTCCTCTTTATCGTCCAGCTCGAGAACACTTTCGTTGAGCTGGTCGGCCAGATCGAGCATACCCTCGCGCTCTTCATCCGGCGCGTAGTAGGTGTACCCGAGTAAATAATCCCGCTCACTTGGCAGATTGTTGTAGTCTGAATTGGCGTATTCTTTGCCCTTTTTCTTGAGAGCTTTCTTTGCCCTCTTAATGGTTTTAGCCCGCTCTTTGTCCTCTTCCACCGCCTGCGCTTCGAGAGACTCAGGGGTCCATTCTCCCCCGGTAGCGCCACTGCGGTAGCCTGTGGAGCTTATTGGGAAGTAGCCTGGCTCTGTTGCTCTTACGTTCCCCTGTGCATCAATAGCAACCGGACGGCCACGGACCTCAATCATTCTTCCCAAGTCCTCGGTTGTCTCGGCGCCCGCAGTTTCCCCTTCCCCTGCCGCGCCCTGTGGAGCCTCCTGAGCGATCTCCGGTTCAGCCCCTTCCTGTGCCCCCTGTGCCGCCTGATCTTCTACGAGGCTCTCAGGAACTTCTGGCGGTATATCGCTGAAATCTTCAACGTCTTCTACGGATTCAGCCTCTTCGGCATCGGTAATGGCGGTTATCAGGCCCCCGATCGTAGTCTTTGGCCGTGCTTCCCGCACCGCCGCCTCTTCGGTAAAAAACTCTTCAAGCAGTTTGTGTTCTTCGCTATCAGGGTTTTCCTGTAGTTCCTCGAGGTTGGCCTGGTGCATTTCATCAAACATTTCATCCGGAAGCCGTTGAAGGTTCTCCTGTATCTGCTTCCTTTTTCCCGCGGCCGCCACGTTCTCCGCAGCACCCTCTACACCAATATCCGCGAGTTCTTGTTCTGTTGGGGCTGTGAATGGCTGTGCCTGTTGGTCCTTGCTCCGTGCGGAACTCTTCGTCATTGCAATGCCGGCGCCAGGTATCGAGAAAGCTACCAGCTCAACCATTAATTGCTCTGCGGTGGGTCGCTGATAGTCTTCGAGGCCTATTCCCGCCCGCATGACCTCGCCTACACGCTCTTCAAAAACTTCCGCGATAATCCCGTTCCAGCCGGTTCTCTCGACAATCTTGCGAATCCCCCGGGATGTTTTGCCGGGGTTCGCTTTCTTCAGTGCGGCAACCAAGCCCATTTTTACCGCGAGAGAACGGCCACCGCGCCCGAGGGCGTTAAAAGCTCCACCGGATCGCTCGGAGACAACTTCTGTCCATTGGCTTCCTACAGACTTGGCGATCGCGGCCATAATATCATCCCCGCTATCCTCCACAACGAACTTCGCCAGGTCTTCGGTATCAGCTTTGCCCATCCGGACAGAAGGTGCGCTTCTCTGGAATGTTTCTGCGATAATATTCAGGCCTCGAGCTGGTATCGTCTGTATGGTGGCGCCGGCCACGGTCCCGACTACCCGGCTGGTTCCTACCTTGATGGTTTTCCCAAGGCCTTTTCGTGTTGATTCCAGTAGTATTTTGTTGATTGCTTTGCGAGAGGCCTTTACCGCGGCCTTGCGGCCAGCGGTATAGATCCCACCAGTGGCATACAGCTCACCAGCGAAGGAAGGGAGTTGCGCGAGAACGTCCACCACCTTGTAGCCGAAGCTGCTGTTTTCTTTCTTGGCGTTTTCTTTCAGATAGGCTTGAATCCTGTCCTGATTCTTTTTTGTTGCGCGATCGCCATTGTTTTTTATATCCCATGCCGCCGCGGACAACTCGGCCATGTCCTTTATTTCCATTGCTCCGGCCAGGAAAGGAACCAACTGAGTCGGGCTTTCCCCGATCGCCCTGAATCGATCGAGGGCGGTTAGCTGGTTCGGGTCGGCTTTGGGTTTGGGTTTACTCGGTGGGGTGTAGAACGCCCCTTCCGGAGATTGTCCAAGCTCTCGAGCGGGGATGCGGGAAGGTGGTTCAAGTGTTGCAGTCATTAAGCTATCAAACTGGCCGTAATCTCCAAGCTCGAAGGCAGGACCGCCCTCGATACCCTTACTGACGGCTGAATGGAAGGCCTTTCGTTTCTCTGGCGCCCCCATTGCCGTTCTGAAATCTTCAAACTTACCGAGATCGTAATTTTTCCCCACAGTATCGAAGATTAATCTGAGCTTGTCAGTCGGCATGCCGTACCTCAACCAATAGGTTCGTAAAGGTCCGGGATAGCTATCTTCTGTGCGGGCTTGCGACCACCTCCGCGGTTTTGGCCTCTCATCAGCCTCAAACCACCATCCAAGGAGTCAATGTTGATTCTTGGGGACAGTGGAGCCCGGCCCTGCGATCGCGATCGCAATCCCCTGGAAGTTTCGCCCAATGCCGCCCGCATCCGTAACACCCATTCGTCCAGGGGAACAAAATCTTCATTCGGGACACCGTTCGACTGGTCGAAATTCGAGGCCTTCCACGCTGATACTTCCGCGGAGGTCACATCATAAAGCCGTCTGGACTGAACCGGAGATAGATCGCTCTCGATCGGGGTGGCTTTTCCGGTGTAAGGATCGATCAGCTCCCTTTCGTATTTGCCGGTTTTGGTGTTATAGCCGGTTGTCATGGTCGGCCGGGGACCTCTTTCGTAATCCTCTATCCGCAACGTTTCCCCACGCCTCCGGAGGCCAGAGAGTTCGTCCTGTTGTGCCTCAACTTTCGGACGGCGCTGTAAGCCATGTTCGTATTTCTCCTGCCCCTGGCTATAGAGAGTATCTTGCCTCGTTTCCGTTTTTGCCTCGCGCTGGATTCTGAGGGCGCGGTCCTCATCCTCTTGTGTCCAGTTGGTCCTTGACCTGGACCGCATGGTTTTCATCCATGCATGGTCTTCATCATACTTCTTTTTCGACTGGAACCGGTTGGACAATTCGGCCATCCTATCAGCCTTGTACTGCTCGAGCTGGAAACGAGCCGTTGTCGTTTCAAATCCCCCCCTCCCGGAATATCCTATCCGATCTCTCTGGTATCGATTGTAGGGCATGTTAGCTTCCCCCATGCTGATGTACCCTGTCCTGCACGGCGGGTACTCGGCTTCTCAGGCCACCCGATACTGATAAACCGCCGCCGGCGCCGAACAACTCTTCCATCATCCGCTGTGCCTCATCATACTTGCCGGCCTGAATAAGCAGATCGATTTGAGAGTATCTCCGGTTGAAATCGGTTAGATCCTCGAGGGCATCCTCCTGTAAATAGGTTTCAACGCCAGCCCCGACTGCGTTCAATCCTCCCTCGAGCAAGCTACCCAAGCCTTGCCTGCGGGATTCGCGCCTACCTGAATCCAACCTATCCTGAAGACTTGCGAAGTCCTCTCCTGCCTGCACCTTCGACAGCTCATTGGTGGTGGTTAGGCGATCGCCCTGGTCAGCCATCGTTTTTTGCCGTTGTAAACCAGGTTGAGCAAGAAGACGCTGTGACGAGATAGAACCTATCTGGCCACCACGCACCAGGCCACCACGGATTTTAGCTCTCGAACTCTGCGCGGTGTCTGCACTGGCACGGCCAGCAACATTGAGGATAGCCCGCCTCGCGGTCGGGCTGTAGATGCCCTCACGAGAGCGTTTAAGCAACTGCCGCCCCCTGGCTGTTTCCCCCGCCCTCGGGACTTTGGGGCGAGTCAGGTATCCAGCGACACCCCTACCGAACTGTAACCCGGCAGATGCCGCAATTAAGGGCCAGGCCATATTATTACCTCCCCTGTTTCTGTGTGCCGAGAACCTCCGGCTCTTTGTACTTCGCGTTTAATGTGTTGATCGAGGCTACCGCCTTATCCCAAGCGCCATCGCGCCGGCTGACCTCTGGTGTCTGCGCCCATCCCGCGGCCTCGGTCAGCAGGAGGACAGTCTCATGCAGTGAGGGGTTAAGGGTGAATTCCACACTCGCCAGATTGAGCAGGTCGAAATCGTGGGTCAGGAAGCGGATTTTATCACCGCTATCGAAAGTCCGCGGCGCACCGGCCACCTCTGCAGTAACGGTAAACTGTAGCGTAGCCCCCACATAATCGGTAACGACATGGTAAGTGTCGTTGGTGACGTTATAGATCACCGCGCCGTTGTAGGCATCGTTGGTCGCGGAAAGCCCTTCCCCCGCAGTGCCTTTGAACAAGGTTGTCGAGGGAGTTCCCTCTTCAACTACCGTGAACAGATAATACAGAGGACCGGGAACTTTCCGGTATGTAACATCGATATTCCCCGAGGCGCTATTCGCCAGAATATTGATGCGGTTCCCCTCGACGTAATACATCGGGTCTTCGTCAGAACCGGTCCGGTAGTACGATTCGGTATCCTTGATCTTCCGCGGGTCGATCTTGCGGCAGTATTTCCCGCCAGTCAGCCTTACGGTCAGGATACCCTCGGCACCACCGAGGACATTATTCGCCAGAGCCGACAAGAGGGTAAATTCGGTCGCATAAGCGACCTGTTCTTCCGGGACTTCCAGCTCGGTCAGATAAGCCGGGTGAAGCTTGTTCGCAAGATCGAGTTCGGCGTTTTCCAGTAGATCGACCTTGATTCGACCTGTGAATTTATTCTCGCCGAGATCGCCAAAGCGTTCTGCGAGAAATCCAACTGCCTTTGCAACATTCATTTCTGAAACCTCCGTGAGAGATAACCGTGCTTAGTATATGTCCATGCCCCCGATTTCAACATTGGGGCTTAAATCGTTCTGTTCTACTATCAAGTACACAGGGCCAGCACTTGTTTCCTCGGCTACCAATGCTTCGCCGGTATCATCTGTGATAACGAACTGAAGGCGGTAGGCACTGTATCCCACAGCAACCGTATAAGGTTTCTGTTCTGCCTGAGCGGGCAGGTTGTATTCCTCTGTCATGGTTTCGTTGCCATCAAGGTAAATGCGGAGCACCAAATCATGCGGGCTCTTATAAATTACAATGATCTTAGGGATTGGAACGGGTGTTTCCTCGGAAAGCGGGAAAACCTTCGATCGGAAGAGACACCTTCCATCCTGATCATCGAGGTTTGTTTCAACCGCAACGACACCAGCTCCATTTCCAGCCGAAAGCGATTCAATAGCGATCGCGTTGGCGTCTTCGTCTTTACCGGCCACCAAGATAGCATAATCAGCGTAAATCTCCCGCCATCCCCCTGTAACAACGTTATAAGCCCACCGCTTGAGAGTATCTACCTCATCTACCGGATATGTCATAAAGTAGTGTATCTCGTTCCTTCGGTGATGGTACACACCTACGATCGCACGTTTTTGAGCCGTGGTCATGCTGTTATAGATATTATTGATCACCTCCGTGATCTTTAGCTTCTCAGTGGGAGTTGAATCGGTGTCGGACAGGTTATTCGGTGAAATCTGATAGATCCCATCGCTCGAGCAGGGGTAGATCGAATCTTTGGCTTTAACCATCCCGAGGGGAGCCAGGTTGCCAATATCGTGATTTGATTCCATCCGTGTCCACAGGCCGGGTTCTGCAGGGCTGGATTTACAGTTGACGGTGATTATTGCCTGTTTCTTGGTATAGACGGCCATCCCGAATAATTCCTCAAGCCCGGTCAGTTCTCCACCTTCACTATCCTGGAAGCGCATTACATTGGAAACGGGTGTTACATCAGGCTGTTCCAGCTCGGAGAATGAACCCCAATCAGGATGTTCCTCGGCTTTGCCGTCCGGATCGAGAACTATATTCGCCTGGTGTAGCCGGCCGGCGATCATTTTTGCGAAGCGGCCGTTGGCATTTATCGAGACTTCACCCTCGAGCGGAGGGGCCGCGCCGTCCACCAGGTCGTTGTCGAAAGCATCATATTCGGAAGTCGCGCCGTTTGCTATAGCAGCATAAAGGCCGTTCTTGCGCTGGATCATGACATAGGCATCGTTGGTAGAGGTCCCGGTAATGCGCCGACTGACCTTGACGGCCTTGATATAATTATCCTCGATCTCGCGCCAGTTCCCGACCAAGCCCCAATTCGCGCCTGTTTCGTTTGCACCGAACAGGCAATCAACCGTGTATTCTGTCGTAGAATCCACTATCATAACGACAAATCTATTGTTGTAATGCAGGTTCAGCGCGTTTGAAAAACCAGTGTGTTCGACAACATCACCAACTTTTAGATGGTGGATAAGCTGTGAGGCGAATTTTGTCCTCTTACCTGAATCAACACTGGTTGCTACTGTTGTACCGTGGAAACCCCTGCCGATCTGCTCTATATGGATCATCGATCCTGCAGCACTGTGTTGCCCGGTATCCTCATTATTGAGTATGATCGTATTATCGCCTGAATAAGCACCGCCGACACCTCGCTTCACAACATCGTAACCGCCACCATCGTCTTCTTGGAGCTCCCAATCGACATCCCAAAAAGGATAATCCATCCAATCTATGCCTGATACCCGGAAGGTATCGTACCCGGTTCCATTCAGGGCAGCAGATCCTACATCGAGAACAATATTCCCGTCCACATTTGTTCCATCCCGGCGCAAGAATATCTTGTAATTGTAAGCCACATTGAAGTTGTAGGTAGACAGGGCGGGGATATAGCAGACATTCATGCCGATATATTTCCCGGTGCTACCACTGATCACATCGGAGGCCTCCCGAAGAAAATCAATCGTCTGGACAAGACTATATGGACCCTCGCTGCTTTCTGAACGGTACATATTCAGAGCAGTTCTACGCTTATTCCAAGTTGCATTTGTTATTGTGAACTCAATATGAGCAAACATGCCATGAGCGAAGTTGAACTCTATCAGCAGTTCATCACTTAAAAGGCTCTCTTGGACACCATCGTAAATATAGGAAAACTTGTAATATTGGCGGTACCCCTCTTCGCCCGATCCCGGGGCAAAGAGAATGAATATCGGGGAACCTGTTCCGACATTGTTTACCAGGGCCAGGTAAACCCGATCAATCATTACATAGGTTTTATTAAGAGCAATATCGAACCTCGATAAAAGAACACGGTGAAGCCCGTCATTGGCGGAACTACCGGTTATAAATATTCTCGATCCTACTCCGACTTCCTTACGCACATCACCGCTTATTAACAGGGTATCAGCATAATCGCTACTTGCCACAGCGGTAAACTGATCAATCTCGTAACCGTCACTCGCCGTTATCTCGGCATACTTTCCACCCTGCACTTGGCCGATCGTAAAAGCAGAAAAGTCATTATCCAGATCAGGCTTTGCTATTTCCGCGGGATAGCTGAAGAACTTGGCACCGTAGGAGGCGGCCAGGAGAAGGCCGTCAAAGTAATCCCGCCCGATCCAGCCGATCCACAGGCCGTTAGCGGTATTCGTTCCATCCGGTTTTGCGGTGGGGCCCGGAAGAAAGCGGAGGATCTCATTGGCATAAATAACCGGGTTTTGTTGTGTTGGCACATCGGCACCAAGCGTCTGGTAGTAATCAACGGTTGTAAGATCGAGTCCGCCGGCCACCGCATCGATCAGGACCCAGGCCGAACTTGTCCCGTTCCAGCACCAGACCTGTAATTTCTGCGTTGAGTCATTTACTGTTGCGATTATATAGAGATAGCCCGTACCCGAGCCTACCGGCGCACTGGCCGCGCCCAACCGAGAGTGTACCCATGTATAGAGCCGGGATACCGCGAGGCCGGTTATATCAAGTGCTGATGCTATAAAAGCACCATGCTCAGAGGTCTTCACCAGCTTGCCGTAGATGATCCGCAGGTTTTTTAATTCAGTGGATGCCCCATCGGGTAAATCCTCGAGGTCGGCATACTGGACCACGCTGTTAAAATCCCGGATTTTTATTCTTGGCTCTGCCACTTATGATCCCAACGCGATAAGTTTTATATCTTCCATATCGTGAATCAGGTCTGTTTTGCTGACGGCGCCAGTGCTGGCCGGCACGATAACTCTGCGGTGGAAGGCAACACTATCGGCCATGTCAATATCGCCGAGGTTCTGGACCAATATCCACGTTCCGGTAGGGCTGCCACTACCATTATCAAGGCAGTAATAAAGCCAACCAGACTCATCGCCAGTAACAACCTGCTCGTTATCGCGGCAGGCAACGGTAATACTTTCCCCGTCGTAGGCCATGTAGACGCGATCGCCCAGGGAATGAGCTGCTTTGGTCGTATTGTTCCATCCCCGGATCACCGTGAGAGTCGTACTGGCAGGACTCAGGCCCGCGGTTACATACATCAACTCGGTTCCACACTTGATAACCGGTAGATCGGTAAACCGGAAATAGGCGTTATCGATCGTGACAGTGGTCACAACATCATCGATCCCCGCGGCGAGTTTGCTCTGAATCGCTCCACACCAGAGAGCCAGGATAGCCGTTTCGCCAGCATCCCCATCGAGGTCGGTTTCTTCATCCGGGTTAGACATATTACCCTCGGCAGTGACCAGGACCGTCAGGGCAGCATCGGTATAGATACCGAACATTGGTCAATCCTCCTTTGATCTTCTGGCGATAACAGCGCGTTCAACCTCATCCATCCGGTGTTCGATCTGTTTTATCATCCTGTCGGCCGCTTCCACGGTTTTCCCGGCCTGGCCCCTGATAGCCCATTGCTCATCGAGGGCGGCCTGGAGTTGTTCCTTGCGTTTATCGATATGTTCCTGCGTTACATCTGGCTCTGGTTCTTTCTTCCGAGCTGGCTTTTTCGGTGGTGTCATTTTCCCGTCTCTATCAAATATTTATTTTTCAATCAGTCCGTGGTTTCTCATGGCCGTAAGCATCTGGTTAAACTTTATTACCATGTCCTCGGGGCTTGCTGCGCCTCCTTATGCCATTAAACTTTTCGCCCTCATGGCGTCTCGGCCAGCGTTCACGATACCTACCAGGGCGTCAAATTCTGCTTTTGTAGGAGGGTCGCCAGCCGCACCACTGGCCGAGCCCTGGTCTGCGACTTGCCCGGTCAGGACATTGGCGCCGTTGATTTTAAGCGCGGTATCGGTATCGACATGGCCCTGTGCATATATATTGGCAATCGTGTCTATGTTGCCTGTAAGGTTCAGCGTAGAGCCTCTCAGCGACTTGTCGCCTCCCACCAATAGCGTTGCCCCTACCCTTATGCCACCCGCCGCGTCGAGCTCCCCGTTTATATAAAATTTACCAGCGGATTTATCCCATTTTGCATACTGGCCAGCCTCATCACCTATAATAACGTCGCCAACGCCAGCGCCGCCCACGAGTATCTTGAATATCTCGTTGCTGGAGTTGTCATAAGCCATGAGGCCGGTATCGCTATCGGGGAAAAATTCCACCCTGGAACCCGATCCGGCTGATACGATTGTCCGTCCCGTAATATCAATACTCTCGATGCTGATATTGATCTGGTTGATAACGTCGTTCTTCTGCACCCGGAGGTTGATATTACCGGCATTGACCTGGATTTCCCCCAGGATGGCCGAGCCGTCAACGTAAACCTTTGTAGCCCGCAACGTGATCGCAGTGGCATTCTGGCTTATCGATGTAGTGTTAGAAGACACCCCATCCTCTACATCAGTAAACCTCGAGGTCCAGGCCGTGTCCATAACAGCATCACTCAGCTTATTGGGCGTGGTGGCGCCGGCGGGAGTTGACCAGGTACTTTCATTTCCGCTCCAATCTACGGCCATCGCCTTGAACTGATAACCGAGGCCGAGATTCGCATCCGGAACGTGGTAGGTGAACTCTGGACTCTTTAAGAACTTATCGGCTCCAAGTATGTTAGCGTAGGCATCTGCGCCCTTTCTCCCGAAAAGAAACCAGTGTCTAACATCGCTGCAGGGATCGCCACCATTTTGGGTAGGAGGGGCGATAATAATCTTGAATCCGAGTGCCACCCGTATAATCGTCAGGACCGGGGCATCGGGCGCGGTAGTATCTTCCTCGACCGTGTACTGTAGAAGGCTGCCTGGCGAAGTCCAAACACTCGGAGCTCCGTTGCTGTCGATCGCTCTTACCCGGTACTCGAATACATCCCCGGGCGCCGCCGCGGAACTGTCGTCTTTATAGATAACCGCCAGCGGAGAGGGTAACTGCGAATCGATCGTCAGTGTGTGCATCGGCAGGGTTGCCCATCCAGCCTCATCTCCCTGGCCGCCAGAATAATCCCGCCGCTGCAGCTCGTAGCGATCGATATAATCCTCTTCTCCGGAGGCCGCGTGAATCTTCAAAATGACATTGTGGCCGTAAGCCATATATTTAGGCCTGGATTCGGTGAAGGGATAGCTGCCCGAGTCTTCCAGGGTGGGCGTAGTCGGGACGTAATCGGCTGGCAGGGCTGTTATCGAGTAAGCGGATTGTTCCGCGCTCAGAGAGCTTGTTTCCGTGGCCGTCACGGTCTGAATCTTGAAACGCCTGTAGGTGCGCGGGGCGATACCGTCCACATCCCTCTGGACCTGAATATCCTTGATAAGCGGTCCAGCGGAAAGTCCAACGACCCCGCGAGTCTCGGTAATAGTTACGGGGTATAGTACCCAAGTGTCCGTATCTTCGTTATAGTACCAAATCTGATAGGCGTAGGCATCAGTTACCGCAGACAGGACATTAACACGCCAGAAGCCCCTCTTGCCCTCAAGAACCCATGATGGAACATCGATAGCTGGATTCTCAGGATTTCCGGAGCCGCCTGTTTGGCCGAGGGAAGTCCGAAGGATATTATACGAGATCCTCTTTGCTTTTAACGGTTCACTCGCATCACCGATAAGAAACTGATCGGAATCGGAGATATCAAGAAGAGCCAGAGCCGTCAACTCGTGAACCGTTTTCCCAAGTGGAGCCGCCATCTTATCGCCCTATTATCCGAAAGTTTTAATATCACCCCGGCCACCACCGCCACCATAGCCATCCATCATGCCCGCTGCCATGCGGACGGTTCTCTTTTTAACGTATGTATTGACGTAGGCTGTAATCTGTGAGTCCACCAGTTTGAGCAGTGATCCCGCAGCGTTGTAATCTTTTGCCGTCTTGAGGCCGAGATACAGGGCGTAATCAACGATAAGCTCCTGGACTGTACCGGAGAGCGCACAATCAACAGAACTGGTTATAGTCGCTGGTACCGATTTGTAACGGATAACTCCGGTTGTCGATCCGAAAGTAAACGGCCGGAGTAGCAGATCGGTTCCCTGCAGGCGATAACGAGGGGCGTTTGTCGAGAATATCCAGTTATTTTCTACCGAAAGCCTCCATTCATCATCATCTGAGATCTCGGTGCAGTAATACCCGCTCGAATGTAGAACATCGAGTATTCCGCGATCGCCGTTCAGAATTAGCGGGTCCAGGCTGCCGAGTGCCACGCCACCACTGGCATCAACAGCTTGGGCTGTGCTTACCTTTTCAACCGGGCGCACCATGTTGATCGGTAGTTCCTGGACAACATATTGCTGTCCCTCGTCAAGAAGCGCATAACGCTCGGGAAGGCCGAAACTTCTTTCAGGGGCATCGTGATCTAATCGTTCCCCGAGTTTTGAAACCATTTCGGTGGCGATCATTACTTACTTCTCCTTGATCTTGAGGATGGACGTGATCATTTCTCCCCGGGTAATCGCATTGGGATCGGAGGGAAGAAGGATTAACAGCTTGCCGGCCAGCTCGTAGAGGTCGGCATGTTTCATCTTGACAACAGCCGACTTCGAGGGGATTACCACTGCCGGCCCGGGCGTGTCGACAATCTCAGGGCCAGGGGCCTGTTCGCCATCCGCAGAAGGCGGCTCGGACTCGTTCTTGTCTGTGTCGACAGCTCCACCCTCGGGAGGAACATCGCCATTCAGCGGGGTCGTCTCGGGACGTTTCTCGAGGTAGGCTACGATCTTGAGAATCGCATCATCCTCGGTAAGCCCATCGATATCAACCCCGTAGCGCCCCGCGGTCTTGACCACATCGATAACCTGGCCATCCGAAAGATCGAAGTTCTCCTCGATGTGGGCCTTGACCTTTGCAACCGCCTCTTCATCGGTCAATCCCTCGATATCGACACCGAAATTCTCGGCGGACTGAGCCAGGTCTTCCGCGGTTACTTCTTCCGGGTCCGGGAGGGTGTCGTCGGGATCAGAGTCGGGCGGGGGAGCAGCGGCCCGCTCTTTACGAGCTGCCTCTTTCTCTTTCACCGCGGCGTCAGAGGCCTTCTGCTGGATCTTCTGCAGATCCGCCGCGGCCTTTACGGGAGAATCATGCCAGCCCTTTTCCTCTTGGGCCTCGCTGGTGATGGTCCGGGGTGCTTCGGTTGCGTGATAGCGGACCGCGGGGTATTTCACATACTCGTAGGTCTGACCTGGAAGTTGCTCCGTTCCCATGTTGCTCTCCTTTTTACAGCACTGAGGGTTAAAAAAGAAAACAGGGGGGTTTCCCCCCCCGATTTCACTTACGCGGCCTCAACGGAATGCCGCTCGTTGATGTAGAGAACGTCCACCAGCACTGCGGAATCGGCAGCCTGAGCCACCAGAGCCAGAGCACCGGTAGCCAGCTCACGGGCGGAGCCGGCCTTGATCCAGGAAGTGCCAGCGTTAATCACTTCGAGGGCGTCACCGGCCGCTACGTCAGCAGTGCCATCGACCAGGCCAAGACCTTTACCTCCGGTCTGGAACCAGGCCAACTCGTTAATAGCAGTAACCCTCAGAGCGCCGGCAGTCTTCTTGTAGACCTCACTGCCGGTTGTGGCGTTGGCGATAGCGCCGAACATGTAGGTGATAACATAATCGATCGTTACCGGCTGTCCCTTCGCCAGCTCCGTTCCCACCCGGTTGTAAGCCGAGATAAAGTACCGGCATTTGCCGTCTACGCCGATATCCAACGCTTCGATACCAGCCGCTTTAGGCCTGCCCTTGATAGCATTAAATCGATTCCCGAAAATGTCCATAACTATCCTCATCTTGCGATTTTAACGCCCACGCCTCTTACTCGGGCCGTGGGAACCAAGGTCCCCGGGCCCGCGAAAACGAACCTGCATCGAATTGCCTCAATGCTTGCGCAATGGCTGTAAACCAACAGCCCGGAGACAACATCGCTTGCCGGATCATCGGCGGGCGTTAGATTAATAAGGGTGCCTGGGAGCACAAACCAATAATCACCGATTCTGCCCTCAAGCTGGAATGCGGCAGCCGCATCGAGATTTGAAACAGCAACACCAAAACTGGCCTCCTGCACTTGGTAGGTTTCAAGTATTAACTCGGTGGCCGCCGTAACTCCGATGGTGCCGAAATCCATCCTTCGGCCCACCGCGCAATCCTGGTGCGTGAACATAGTGGCTCACCTCACTGCCAAGTACTTGTTACCCAAGAGAATATAGTTCGATCCCCCACAGATATTGAATCATACGGTGCAAATCCTACGTCAATAAGATCCATAAAGAGCGAATCACATTCAAGCCCGTCACTGGATATACGTAAAGACGTATCTTGCCTTGAACCGCCAAAAATATCCATCGTTGAGAAAGAAACGGTTCCGAAGTCCGAGCCTATATCGGATTTCGCCGTAATCACCAGTGTCCACGACTTTTGCGTCAAGCCATATCTGTTCACAAAAGCCGCGGAATCCGCACGAACAAAAGCGACCGGTCTACCCCTCATTTCTGTTGGAGTAGACAACGTATCCGTACCGGAACTATCTGCTGTGACCAATGAGTCAGTCCGGCCTCTCGCGTTCCACCAACGAAAGTAACCGGTAATTTTCTTCACTGGCCGGGGGTCTGCCGGAGGCCGAAAGATTAGGCTGAAGAGTTCTGCGCGTATTGCAAAAGTAGAAGGAACCGGCGCCGTGTTCTGTGCAAAAACGACAATAAATGCCGTCAGCAGCAGAGCGAACAGCGCCAATGCCAGAAATACTTTCCTCATTTCGCCAATCTCCGGGTAAAGTTAGGGAAGGGACCTAAATCCCTTCCATCACATTCGGAACACCGTCAGTTACTCCCCGGCGATCATGCAGCACATATCCGGGTTGACTATCAGACCGCCAAACAGCGAGTCGAACCGCTTGATGGTCTGAAGCTCCTTGATCTGATCACCCGCCGTGAAGAGCAGACTTACCCCGTCTACCGAGGTATTGAACGACCTGCTCCCGCCGTCCAGCGGATGTAGCGGGGAGCTGGCGAAAGTAATGGCCTTTTTGTGACAGGCCAGGTTACGGGAGAAGGACGTCGATGCGCCACCGAACAGCGTAACCGCACCGTCATTGGACGGGCTGGCCGAGCAGGTCTTACCGGGTACTGCAATGTCGATTGCCGGCCAGATTGGAACCGTGGCCTGTCCGGTGCCGGTGGCAACCGAATCCACATCCGCCGTTACCACGAACTGACGCAGGTACGGGAAGGCCTCGCCGTTGACGGGTTTGACCGCATAGCAACCTGCAAACGTGATAATGTCGCCCTGGAGCAGGAAGTCGGTGTACGCTCCACCGATCCCGTCAATTACCACGGTAGCACCCGTCTGGCTGGCGCCCATGACGATCGGGGTACCGTTGAACGAGCCGTTGGTGTGGCGGGAGATATTGTTGCTCTGCCAGAACGCCATATCGGCCGTGCGACCGACAAAGCCGCGCCGGAGCGCGTCTGCGGCGATCTTCTGGTTCGAGGTCGCCTTGATGTACTGCGCCAGGGCTCCTCGAGCTACCGGATTGAGCACGAAATTGCGGTCCTCACCCGGACAGCCCATCTCGGTCAGACGAACAGCGGCATCGCTGACCACCTCGTCCGAGGCCGGCGTTACACCGGCTTCGCCAACGATATTCGCGCAACCCAGGGGGAGGGTGCCGAATATGTAGGTGTCGAAGTCATCCGCGATCGGGATCACTTGCTGATCGGCGATCTGTCTCTGGAAGTCCGCGATTTCCAGGGTCATGTCCTTTGCCGTTATCGTAACCGGCGTCACCTTGTGCTGTGACAACTTGACATCGACGTAGGACTCGATTGCGTTCTGACTATCACCGTTGCCAGTAATGTCAGGACCGTCATAGGACCTCAGCTTGGCCGGAACACGCACCCGAACCGTATCCCCCTTGCCCGAGGGCTTGAACTCGGCCGTATAGTCCATATTGACGATATTTATGCCCACTGTCTTGTTGGTCAGGACAGCCGCAAATACCTTTGCGACAATATCCTGGGTCATTATAGTGTTAGCCATCGGTAACTGCCTTCTTTCTCATCAACCGCTCAACCGCCCTGTTCACCTCTGATACGCGCAAGTGAGGCGTTGTCTAAATGTTCTTTCAGCGCCTTCGGAGAAGCCGTATTTGCATCGAACGGCTCCGCATCGCCCGCGCCGGATACCGTCTTGATAGGCTCAGCAGCGGCGGTTGTACGTTTTTTGGCCGGCTTATCTTCTTTGCCGGCGGTAATAGGAGTCTTGCCATCGGCCCGAAGTTGCATATCGACTTTAGCAAGCTCCCGTATCTGGCCTTTTTGAGAGAGAGCAGCTATCCGCTTTACCTCTTCGGGGTTTTTCCCGAGGTGATACGCTAACTCGGTAAAGTTATCGCTCTCATACACTTCTTCGACCATTAACGGGGTATATGGCAACGATTCAACCATTGCCACTTCCTCGAAATCCTCATACTGAACTACAGCAGCGGCGATCTTGCGATCATCCTCCGCTTGACGCTCGAGATCAAGAGCGGTGTTGGCATCTTGCTCTCTCTTCGTGCGTTCGCCCTTTAGAGCCTGATCCACCTTCCAGTCAGTCATTTTTTCGATATATTCATCACGCGCGACCTCGAAATCATCGTAATTCTCGAAGTCGCTAACAACTGGCTTGACAGGTTTCCCGGTATCATCAGCCTGGTCGGTTTTTTTCTCCGCCTTCTTTTCGGGATCTGCATCACCCTTCTTATCAGGATCAGAGTCTTTACCTTCCAGTTCGGTAATCCGCTTGTCCCTCTTATCGAGTTCAGCTTGCAGGGCCGCGTTCTTGCGCTCTTCCTCTTTCCGCTGTATTACAGCCTTACCGATACGCTTCTTGACACCAGTGGGATCATCTTCAGCAATCAGATCACTATCGACATCTTCAGGCTTATCCGGAGGGTCCGAATCCCCCGCCTTCTCTGGATCTTCCGGCTTCTCTTTCTTGGCCTCGGTCTTTTTCTCTCCGGTCTCTTCCTCTCCGGCCTCTTCGGAACCGCTCTTCTTTTCTTCCTTGGCCTTTTCAGCGGCCTCAAGGTCCGCCAGCGTTTGATCGCCCTTAAGCGTCTTTGGTTCGCCGTCTGGACCAGTGACTACGAAGGTCCTTCCACTGAAAACCGAAGCCGCCTTCTCTGTATCCGCGGGCTTCGCCGTTCCATCCTTCGTTTCAGTAGCCGCTGGCTTTTCGGTCGATGCTGGCTTTTCGATTCCTTCTACCGTTTTTCCTGCTGTATCTTCAGACATTCTATCTCCTGTTGATTTCCCCGGTCATAAGCGGCCGGGAGCACAATCCTCGGCGTAACCCACCGGTAGGTTCAACTTACTTTCGTATAGCTGTAGTTTGCCTTGATAACGTTCTGTAACAGGTATTTCCCGGCACTATCGGCGGCCAACAGGCCATTATAAACCGATTGCGGAACGTTCTGATAGGTGTAGGTGGCTCCACTGACAAAGACGATAAGCAGGGTCTTGGCCACCTGGTCATACTCAGCCTCTTTCACAGAGGATGATTGCAATGAAACTCTGGTGGGTTTCTCCTTTCCAGTCATGTCCTTACCTTTTTGGTAGGTGGATCTCGGTTGAGTTCCACGTTCTTATGCTTTCTACACAGGTCACAGGTTGCTATTTTCGTTGCTCTTTTAATTTTCATAGTACCGAGACAGCCGGCAGTAATTACGCAAGGCGCTATCCAGTGCCGGCCTCGCTTTTTCCATTCGTAGGATTTAGTGCCGATCTCCACGATCACGGCTGAGGCCCTTCCTTCATTTTCGCAGCCAGGGCATCGATCTGTTTGTCAGACAACCCCATCTTCTTGGCCGCCGCCCGCATGTCCAGCACCGCTTTCATAGCAACCGCCTCGGCTGCGATAACTTTTGAGGCCATTGTCGGGTCAACGGGAGCTTGTGGCTGCTCTGGCTCCCCCTGGTCAAGTGTAGTGGGGTCAATCGGCTGGCCATCCGGACCGAGAAGACCTGAATCACTACCAACCGCGCTACCTTTCTCGCCTTCTCCACGTTTTTGTAGGTGCATTTGCCGGATTTCAGGGGGTAGAAGCATTTCAAGGTCTTCGGCCAGCTCGTCAGCATCGGGGAAATCGCTCATCTTGGCGACTCTTGGGAGTACGATCGGGGCAATGTCCGGGGCAACTCGCACGAATTCGGTCAATAATTCGGCGGCTTCCGTTCTTCGGGTTTCGTGGGAGGTCCCAATCGTTACAACTACATCGTACCGGCCAACCTTCGGGTCGAAGATTCTCTCTTCCGGTGGTAATTCCTCGTGATTGTAGCCTTCTTCCGGTCTTTCGCCGAACTTTACCTTACGGACCTCACCATCAACTCCCAATATCCGGACTATCCGATCCGCATCATAAATCCGGGGTATAACATCGAGGAGGAGCTTCCCGAGGGTCTTCAGCGTCCGGGCAAAGTTATCCTGGTAGATATATGTTCCTCTTTCGGCCTGCCGTTCCCGCTTGCCGATTGCTACGCCACTGATTTCGTTGCCCTGTGCCCCTAACGAGCTGTCATAAATCCCCATCGTTGACTTCAGGTTGTCTTTGTTTACTGCGGCCCGCTTTTCCATCCCTATCGGAATAGTGGGAGGCGTTACGCGAGCTGGCATTGCTGTAGCGGCGTCCTCATCAGGCGTGTAGGTCAAAACATAGACCGGATCACCCTTCGCAGCGGCCTCATAAAGCTTTTCATGCCCCGAGACCTGCTTTTTCGTGGCCTGGAATGGAGCCGTGGGAGCCAGCGCGACTACTTCAGTCGTCTTCGACTCCCAATAGTTGATCATCCGTTGTGCATCGATCCCGTCCCGGACCATGCCTCTGATATGGCGTTTCCCGCCAATATTTCTTTCCTTGCCCCATGCCATGAGGATCGGGTAATACTGACTCGGGAATTCTCTCGGTCCATCGAGGATCTTTGCTCCATTCATCTTATACCACATGATTTTCTTAACTTTGGCCTTGCGGCGGTACTCTGTGGTGCCGTCAGCCCGGGTCTTTACCTTTGCTCCGTCTGGAATATTGTCTGCCTGCACCACCGCGCCGGACTCGAGCATAACTATTTCCTGCTCTTCGGTAACACGCTCAAAATATTCTGCCACCCTGACCGTATCGCCTGTCCATCCTACCAGCCAAGTAGCCATCCGACTATCGCTAACAGTGGCCGTTAATGACTCGACCGGCTCTCCGGGGTATTCCTCTTCGTAATCCTCTTTCTGCATATCCTGGTAGATGAAGAAGTATTTCCCGTCCTGCTTATCGTAATCCTGTGCGCCTGGGTCCCATCTAACGCTGAAAACGTTTGTAATCCACTTCAACTTGACCACCTGGTCGAAAGAATCTTCGCTTTCGTACTCAGTCACCAGGCGAAAAGCACCCCGGCCACAAGATGTTTGGGACTCGAAGGCGTTATCTGTGATCATTTCTCCATCAGAATTCGCCATAATCGCCCGTATCAGACCGTTGAGAGTCTCCGCAGTCTCGGGATCTGCAACATCGTCAACCGGACGGACCTTTATTTCCGGCTTGTTTTGCCTCTGATCACCTACTACCTGGCTGATCTTTTCGGGCATCATATTCAGGACCATGCAGGGCTGCTCATTCGCCTTCCGCTGCCTGAGAAGATAAGCCGGCCATTGATCACCACACTCAAACTCTAAATCAGCTTTGGCGAGGGCGGCCTGTATTTCATCGGCCTTTTCTGATCGGTGGAACCGGCCCAAAGCTCGAGTATGAGTGGCGTCAAGCTTTAGCTGCTCCGCTGATTTCTTCGGGGCGTTATCGTTCTCCACAGAAACCTCTACTACTATTCCTGTGTCGGTCATTTCATCCATCCACCATCAGAAGTTGCACCGCTGGCTGCCGCATGGCTATCAAAGGATGCCGTTTTCCCCATTAGCTTGGATATATCAACATCTTCCGCGGTGAGGCTCTTGGCGTACTTCTCCCACCACAGAGCAAGGGTCTGGAAGGCATCGGCGCCGTGGGAGTTCTTATCATGCACAGGCTGGCATTTGAATATCCCTGGATTCTTTTCTTGCATTTCTCTTCGGTATCCCCTGAGAGTCTCAACGCCCTTAAAGCAGCTTTCTTTGGTGTCTTTATTGTCGGCCTCTACGTAGTTGAACCACACCCTACCGATCATCTGACGGCTTTTCTCTATAGCATCTTCCTTTGATTCCGGCTTCTTCATACAGATCACCTTGCCGATCTTCATCTCTTCGAGGATTCCCTGCCGGCTCTTACCTACTGACAGGTCCCGAACCTTGCCATCGTGGGGAAGGATGTGCGTGTCAAAGCTGGTCAGGTGGTCCTGCTGCCACTTTCTTAACCAATTGCCGTAATGCGACAGCGCCAGGCCACTGTTCGAGTAGTAGGCGAGTGCTCTGACCTCACGGCCGAGAATCTGGACCACCCAGATAGTTGTCGAGTCATCCATGCCCAGGTCCCAGAAGGTATAAACCGGCAGGGTCGTCTCTACGGGGATCCTCAACATCCGTCCTGTATTCTTTGCGGCAAGCATTTCCTCACGGTAGTAGGCTCCTGGGTTCGCGGCCTCGTAGGACAGATAGAACTCCTGCTCGATCATATCATCAGTCATACCATCCCGCCGGGCCTGTTCTATCTGAGCTTTCGTGATCGCGCCCGTATCGTCAACAGTAAGCGGATGGTAAAACCACCGGCCAGGGTCAGCTTTTGCGAGCTGGCCAAGTTCGTAAGCATGGTTCTTACCTCGAGGGGACCAGTTAAACAGTGCCCATCCATCGTTTTCAATCAGGATCGGCTGCATATACATCCAGACCGCAGGGTTCTGCAGGCTGAACTCGCTGTATACCTGGCCGATGGCGCCGGTTCCCATCGAAGAGTTCCACCTGTCTGTACCGATAATGCGGAAAATCGAGTTGTTCTTATACTCGATCAGCATATCCGAATCGTGCTTCTTCTTGATCAGTTGGGGCGGGAAGTGTCCCATAAACGGGAAGCCGGCACGGTCCATTCCTTCCCACAGAACTCGCCGGCCCTGCGTGTACTCCGGAAACAGGTACTGATAACTCCCAACGCGCTGGAGCATCTCTATGGCAACGATATTGAGGAACGTCTTATCCTTCCCGGCCCTCCGGTGCCAGGGACAGGCAATCCGCTTGTAACCAAGTGCCATTGCATCAAAAACCGGCTCCTGGTAGAACCGCGGCGTGAACCGGTACGGCATCTTGATATTGCCGTCCTCTTCCATGTCTGCCAGTTCATCATAAGCTATGGCTCTGGAGTTATTCACCACGATCCTCCGTATCGGCAGTGCTGGCCTTTTTTGTCCCCTTCGAGGTAATGCTATCCGTAGGAGTAGGAGGTGGAATATCGCCTGGCTCCCCGTACAAGCCATCGATCGTCACGTGTATGTCACCAGTAAACTGATCACCGCTCTTCGCCCATATCTTGCGCTCACGGTTCATCAGCCAGAACTTGATTGCTTGAATGTCGGCGGGGATAAGCTTACTGACCACTTTCGTTGTCACCAGAGCGTCCTTGACCGTCTTCGGCAAGGTCTTCACCAGCTCGGGCACCGACTCGCGGGCTTCGCCCTTCAAAGAGTTAAGGATCACACTGATTAGAGGTTCGCTTGTCGTCTCATCGTACTCAACTCCAAGGCATCTCTCAAACAAAGCGTTTGTTACTTTTCTGTTTGGAAGGTGCTTCGCGCGTGTAACGGCCTCCTTAAACTCCAACTTATCCTTTTTCGTCCTATACCAAACCGAAGTGCTGATCGATAGCATTGCACAAATATCTTCATCGACTAAACCTTCTTCACACCACTTGATAATTTTATCCATGTTTGGCTCGATAATCTCATCCCAAGCAGTGGTTCTTCCTGTCTTTTCAGCTTTTGTTTCATCAGTCATTTCTCTCACACGCGCGTAAAAGAATAAGAAAAGCTTTTGTATTTAAAGACTACTACTACTACCTATTCAGTACGCTTTAACTCAGGTAGGAAGAGAGATTACCAGGCCGTGTTTGACTCTGATCCTTGCAAGTATTTCCATAGCTTTCCAGAAAACAGCTACAAATCCAACCGGACGGCAACCACACTGGCAACACCGTTCTTCCTCAATTATTTTTCGTAGCTGACACTTAAAATCCTCTGGCGCCATCGTTCAACCTCGATCTCTGATCAGTTTTCCAAAGTATTTTTCATCATCACCCACCGTTCAGCACTTTTCTTTTCAGTATTTCCACCGTTCCGCCCATTGCCGCGAGCTGCCTGGAGTTGTCATTTATTTTTGAATACTGCTCATCGTTGGTCTTGTCATTCCGCGCGATAAAATCACCCAATGTTTTCTCGAAACCCTCAAACTTTGCTACCAACATAGTTACCGAGTCACCGTGCAGGCATTTGGTGTGCCCGCCGCCGTTGTTGTTGCGCCGTCCCGGAGCTAATTTGACGATGGCCGCCGTTATCGTTCCACAGACTCCAAAAATCGCTATCCCTTCACCGACTCCGATCATTGCCCTGGTTCCCCTTTTTAAATATTCAGCTATCACCCTTTTGGGCTTAGAAAATCAGAATTCGTAGCAATATCCCGAGCAGAATGCCGTTGATCCAGAATGACAGATCGAGCCAGCCCTTTATGTCCATATCGAGATACCTGTCCCCGCCCAACCAGCGGGACCTCCACGAATAAATCGAGCTCGCCGGCCTGACTCTCCAGAGCCATTTCGCTCCGCACCATCTACGCGGATCGTGCCGGAGCTCCCACCAGAGCACGAACACGATCCCGAGGATAGTCAACGGCAGATACGGGATGAATCCGATAAAGAACCCCACGGTCAAGTGCAGAAGCTCCCTGTGATGCAGGAGCCTGAAAAACCGCTCGATCCTCTCCCTTAACACAATCATCCGGTTCATTTTTTTATCCTTTCTTAACGGCAGCCGTGGCAGGATGAGCACTGTTTACAAACCGTGCCCTCGGTCGTTGACTCGATGAGATCGAGGGGAAACCGCATCCCGACCTCCTTCTCGATCCGGGGCTTCTCGTACCCTCCGCCAAAAGCGCGGAAGATGGCCTCGGACATCCCTGGTGCGACACTAAACCCGCTCATTTTTTATCCTTTCATCCCCTGAAAAATCTGTGCTTGCCGTTATGACAAAGCATTTTAGAAGTAAAGCGCGGGAAAATAAAAGTCTCCCCGCAAAAATCGCAAACACATTTCACGCCAAGTAGGCGCTCAATAAATTCAAACATTGACGTATCTCCATTTCAATTTTGCCGGGAAATACCGCAAGTTGAACGGAAACCACTTTTATTCTTTCTTACCCATCATGTCTTTGATCGCCGGCGCCACGTTGGTCACTGCCCGCTCCCCGAACCAGAACGCCGTCACGATCAGCACCAGGTTCCACATCATCTGCGGGACCTCCGCGCCCGTCCACGTCAGGTAGACCACCGTGCCGTACACGGCGTAGCTGACCACCGGCCGGAGGCTGGCGCGGAACGATGCCATCCAGGGATTGAGATCACTGGCGCGGCCCTCGTACAACAACATGAATTTGCGGAAATCTCCGGTTTTCTGAAGCGAAGCATCGATCAACTTCTTCCTGGCCTCGGCCTTGATCAGCTCCGCCTGAGCCTTATCGTTGTCCGACGGGAAAATGCTGTCGATCACCTTGTCTACGATCCCGATAACCGAGCCGATTACATTGAGAGACATCAGGCCTTCCTCTGTTTGGGTGGATCTTGCTCATGCCCTTGCTTCGCCGGGCAACACGGTTTCAGACGGCTCCTTGACCCAGGCATGGACCTCGCCGTCAGGCCAAGCTCGCCGGTCAACGTGGACGAAATAACGCCCAAGATAGTGGATCGCCGTGGTGAAATATTTCGCTGCTTTTTCGTGGAGTAGATCTTCGGGGAGTTCGGGGCTGCTGATATCTGTTGCATCGCAGAAGAAAGCTCTGTGCCGGGAGAGAGCAACTCCCCCGACCTCAGTGTTGTGTTTGTCGCACCGGACCCATGACATTGGGATCAGCCGGATTTCCCCACCTGGCGGCTTATACTGCTCCAATTCAGGATCGGCGTTCAGATCGGCTCTCAGAGCTTCCAATACCTGCGCTTGAGCGGTTAACTCCGGGACGTGCAACTTCTCTATCCCGCATCCGCAACGGCAGCGGGCTTCGTAGAGTGTAAGATGTTCCGTCAGCAATCCCATCAAAGGACCCTCGGTTGAACTTTGATAGATTATCTGCAAGTCATATTGTTCCCTTCGCAACCCAAAAAGCAATACCTAAAGTAATTATAATAACAGCCAGAACCACTTTAACAGAAACTTCAAAAATGACCATCTCGCATAAATCAATAGAATACAATAGACTATTGACAATTACGTCAGAATAACGTATAATTGACGTGTGTATTTTATCCACTCTTTATCAGGAGAGAAAATGTTACCTCGAGTAAAAAAGTATTGTGACGGTTGCCGGGCGTTAGCCGGTACCCCAACGAAGCCCGGTTGTAACCTCGGCTTCAAGGTCCGGTGGGTTGAGCGGTTGTACCATACAAGGAACTTTTCCCAAACCCAGATAAGGGACGCTGTGCCTCAAGAACGGTGCCCGAAGCCCCGCACCTGGAAGGAATACCAACGTCTGAAAGGCCTTAAAGAATCGTCCGATTAGCAGCTATTAACCGTTATTGTCCGTTATTCACCAATATTGGAGGCCACGCCATGTGCTTTCGTTCAGAGCTTGCTCCCGCGGATCGCCGGGAAGAAAGGATTAGTCAAATGACTACCGAAACGGAAAAAGCCGCCAGGGAGCTGGAATCAAAGAACAGGCTTATAGCTACCCTCAAAGACCCGGACGTTTGCCCCTACTGTGACTCCCGGGCCGAGAGTACCGAGGACCGCACGGAAGGGGACCGCCATTACTTTGAAATGCGCTGTACCGTGTGCGACAAGCCCTACAGTGTCGTTTTCGGGCTGGAAGGGGTGCTCTGTGAGGGCCTCGATGAAAGTACCGGGGAAGAATGGCACTACCGGGATGAATACCCCGAAGAGTTTTCAGAAGAGGGGAAATAACGATGCCAACACCAAAGAGGCTTAGATCGTACTTTTTTGAGCGGATCGAGGTAGGTTGCATACCCTCTATCGTAGTCTTGCTTAGCGATCGCTGGATCGCATTCTTTCCCAGCGATCGCAGGGAAATAAGGCATGTTACCAGCTTTTACGACCTGCCCCACATCGTAAAACATTCACCTCTTGGTATGGATTGGGGCCATCAGGGCTCCGGTCCCGCCGACACCGCCCTGTCCGTTCTCGCTGATTTCTTCGGCACGGAAGACGTTTCCCACTTGCTCTACCAGAGATTCAAAGATACCTTTATCGCGGGGATGCCTGCCAAAGGCGGGGTGATCACCGAAGGCCAGATCAACAGTTGGTTCGCCCGATACAAGTCCCGATTGGAGGCTTAGAAATGCCACGAGAGAAGAGAGCAAGACTCGACACCTCTCTGCACCCGGACAACAAAAAGCGGCTCGTGAAGGCCGCTCAGGGGCTCGGGAAGCCCGTAAGTACCGTCCTGGATGATCTGATCGCGCTGTACCTCAGTTCTTACATGGAAACCCACCGGCCATAGAAAGGCCGCAGGGAGCTATCATGATTAACAGGTATGCAGAGGCAGAAGCGAAGTTAGAGAAACTCTTACAGCCATACGAGGATAAGGCTGAAGAGCGCACGGAAAAGGTACTTGCCCGCGCAAACGCCAAGTGGGTAAAGGCATCTGAGATTGCGGAGGTCATGAACGATATTGAAATACTGTATGAAGCAATTAGTGAAGCGAGAAAAGAGGCCGAAGGCATTCCGATCCTTAAAAAGTTAGTTGCATCGTTGAAGAGAGTACCGCTTAAAAAGTGGATAACCTGCCTGGACGAAAAAGGTGATGGCCTAACTACGGACGAGATCGAAAAGAAGCTTTCAGAAATCTATTTAGCGCCAAGAGCTGCCCTGAAACGATTAGAAAGAAAACGGAAGGAGGCTGAAGATAGATTTAGCCACTGTACTACCCCCTCCGATAGAGTAGAGAAAGAGGCCGAAAAACAATATTATGAGGCCGAAGAAAAGGAGGGTAATAAACGGGTTAAGTACATGAAGAAGATCACTCAGCAGATCTTGGATAAGCACCCTGAGATCAAGAAGTGGATTGAAGACGATTAGAGATACTACGCCCTGCGAATAAAACTGAGGAAGGAAGGCCGCGCTGCCACCAGGTAGAGCGGCCTTTTTTATTCATCGACTCTCACCCTCGGGATCGTGTCGGCCCGAATGACAGTTCGGCTGCCGAACACGCCGGTAACAATTCCATATCGCTGCTCTGCTGCCCACCGCCTGAACCCGCTCAGGCTTATCTTTGTTCCTCTCGGCAACCTTCGCCAGGCCTCTTTGACATACACCCATTCATGATCAGCCGATTGGTCGCTCAACCGCTCCCCCTCTGCTCTGTGGTTTTCTCTTTCAAGAACGCCGCAATATCGCTCAGGCAACCCGCGCTAAAGGTGGTTCCGTAGTTCGGATCGAAATTGTACTGTCGCCAGGGGCTATGCCATTCGACAATACCAAGCAACTTTCCCTCTGAACGAGACTGCACATGCCACCGGCGCGTCTTCCTGCCCCGCTTTTGGGGCTGCTCACGGACAGCCAGGTGCTTCCCGATCACCTCTACTTCGGCAACTTCTGGCATAAAACCTCCGTTTTCCGCTGTTTTGGCTACTTTGGCAGTTTTTCAACGTCCAGGGGCGCGATCTGAGAAGGGATCGGCCGCAAGGATAACATTACATACCCTGGTTTTAGGCCAAATCCCTCTGTATCCATGATATGAGTAACTTCAGCCTCCACGTTTTCGCCAGAATACTTTCCCGTCCCCGGATAGTATTCTCGGAGGAGAAGAATATCGCCGACCTTGAAACCGCGATCATTGAACCTAACATCGGCTGTCTTGCGCCCTTGTGCTATAGCCTGGAAGCCCTCCGGCCATGTTTTCAGCTCGTGTTGCATTATCCCCCTCCTGGTCCGAGTAGTAAGCCAGACAGATCGGCCGCAAGTTCAGGATCAGTTAGCTCCGAGGCCGTCTTCCCACCAGGTAAGAGCAGGTAGCCCAGAAAGGCCGACCGCGCACCGAGAACGTCCGCGGTGACGCACCTGGCTTTAACATCGTGAAAGATCATCGTGCAGGCCTGTCTCTGAGCCGCCAGCTCGTCTTTCTCGCTCCTGACGGGCAGGACCGGCCACATCAACCTGAACGATCCTCCCTCGAGCTCGAAAACGAACAGATAGCACTTGCCGTGGCCGCGAGCTATATCATTGGCAAGGGCCTCCATCACCACCTGGCCGCCTCGTCTTACGAGCTGATCACTCGCTTTGGCTAACCAGGTACTTGGTGCCGAGGTCCCCGTTTTGAAATACGGCACTTCATCTGCATAGGGTAGCGGCATTTTTCCTCCGATTTATTGGACGCTCGTTGGTCACTCGTTGGTCAGTAATACCGTGACAGTCCATGACAAACTGTGACGTTTTCCCTACCTGGCGCACGATTTACCGACTAAGCATATTACAAAAAAAAACGGCCAACCCTTGTAAATCAAGGATTAGCCGTCATTTTAACTGGCGGAGAGGGAGGGATTCGAACCCTCGGATGCTTGCACATCACACGATTTCCAATCGTGCACCTTCGGCCTCTCGGTCACCTCTCCAGTTGGTCGGTATTTCATGACATAATCAGAAGTCGGCCGGCAAGGGCTGAAATCTATCTCCGCCCCCGTGCCGCTGTCAAGCCTGAGCCCAATCTGATCCCTGGCGGTTCAACACCGTTTTTTTGAAACATATTCCGCCCGCGGCTGTATAATCTCTCAAGTAAGCCGCCGGAGCGGTATCCCCCATCCCGCACTCCCCCTGACCGGCAACCTTTGACTTGACTTTGCCTTTGGCGTAAGCTACCTTGCTGCGGGCTGGCAGTTAATAATTCACCGCCTTTTTAAGGCTTGAACAAACTCCCCAAAGCGGTACAATGACAACACATCCACCTGCCAAATTTTTTTATCTGTGCGTAACCCTGCTGATCATAGTACCATCTCTGATCCTCGCCCAGACCGGCGCCAAAATCGAGGGTACGGTGACCGCTTCGGCCACCGGTCAGCCTGTCGCCGGGGTCCAGGTGCGGGTCGAGGGTACCAAGCTGGGCAATGTGACCACCGCCGAGGGCTACTATTTCATCCTCAATGCCCCGGTGGGCGAACAGGCGGTCACCTTCAGCTACACTGGTTATCAGACAACAACTGTTAGCGGTGTAAAATTACTGGCCGGGCACACCGCCACGGTTGACGCCGCGCTGAGTGCCGGCGTGTTCGAGCTCGAGGGTATCGTGGTGGAGGCGGGCGACGAGCCGCTGGTGCCCCGCGACAATGTCCAGACTTCCCAGCGCTTCGGCAGGGAGACCGCCGGCGAGGCCCCGGTCGAGAACCTCGAACAGTTGATCAGCCTCCAGGCGGGAGTCGCCACCGATCCCTACGGGCAGTTCAACATCCGCGGCAGCCGTCAGGGCCGCCAGGCGGTTTATATCGACGGGATGCTGGTGCGCAGTTTCAACGAGCGCCCCTACGAGGCTGATAATACCCCGCTGGCCCTGGCCACCAACGCTATCGAGGAAGTCTCCGTGGTCACCGGCGGGTTCAGCGCCGAGTTCGGCCAGGCCGGCGGCGGGGTAATCAACGAGGTGACCCGCGAGGGCGGGCTGGAGCACAGCGGCAACTTGCGTTTTGCCAGCGACGCGTTCATGCCGCGCGGCCACGATTACGGCTACAACCGTCTCCAGGCCAGCCTGGGCGGTCCGCTCTCCGGACTCGGCAGCGCGGGCTATTTTCTCTCCGGCGAGCTGCTGGGCCGCGCCGACCGCTCCCCCACCGGCGGAGGCTTCCGCGGTATCGACCAGCGGTATCTGGGCAAACTCAACCAGGCGCTCACCACCCTGGGCCTGTATGACCCCAACAGTCCGGCCAGCAAGGAGGGCGGCGGAGCGATCGATACGGACAGTTTCCGCGAGGGGATCCAGCAGCTCGACCGCCACTCGTTCAGCAATGTCCACTGGGCCGATACCGACAACGACGGCGTTGGCGACGAGCGGCGCTGGATTTTCGGGGACGAGTTCGACGGGGCCGACGACGTGCCGGGCACTGCGGATGACAAGCGCGAGGTGGATCGCTCCGGGGCTTACGTGAATCCCAACCCGGTCAGACTGCCGGGCAACGGTGACGACCAGTTTTCGGTCTCCGGCAAGCTGACCTGGTACCAGACCGGGCAGCTCAAGTGGCTCGCCACGGCCCAGACCAGCCGCAAGCAGCGGATGGCCTATATTCACGCCAACCTGTTCAATAATCCGCTGCGTTCCAATCTCAGCGCGCGGATAACCACCTATAACGCAACCGGCGGGTTCGACTGGATAGTGGAGCAGCACGCCCTGCGCAACACGAATGTCAAGCTCCGGGCCAACTATTACCGCAATACGCTGACTGTCGGTACCCAGACGGCGAAGTCTTTGCAGCGCGGCACCTGGGGCGGCTTCTCGTTCGAGTCGATGGAGTTTATCGACGAGAAACGCACCACTTTCGACGACACCTACCGCAACCTGAGCACCAACGGACTGCCCGGCGAGCAGACCGAACCCACCGGCCTCAGCAGCACCCGCGAAACCGAGCGCGGTCTCTGGCCCTCGGCGGTACCCGGCGCCAACATCCCGTTCGCCACCTCGATTACCCGGTTGCCCGAGGGACGTGGTGGCTATCAGGCGCAGTTTATCAATTCCGGGCTGCTGACCCTGCTGGAGAACAGTTACGAAGACAGGATCTCGGTCAAGGCCGACCTCGAAAGCCAGCTCGGACGCGTGTTCCGGGTCAAGACCGGTGTCGATTTCAAGTCGTTCCATATCGTCGAGCGCGATTTCAGCGCCACCGGCGGCGTGTTCCAGGACTACTACGACACCCGCCCGCTGATGGCCGCGGCCTATGTGCAGAATATCGTCGATTTCGGCGACCTCGTGCTGGACTACGGCCTTCGCGCCGACTACCTCGACTACAACGCCGACTTCCCGTCGGTGATCGGCGAGATGCGCCCCGGCGATCCTACGCTCCAGCCGGAAAGCCAGTTGTTTTTCAGCCCCCGCCTCAGCGTGGCCCACCCGGTCACCGACCGCTCGCAGATCAGGCTGAGCTACGGCCATTTTTTTCAGGCCCCGGCGTTCAAGGACGTCTACGCCCACTCGAACCAGGACTTCCGCTTCAACCTCGGCGGCAACGCCAACAATATTTTCGGCAACCCGTACCTGGAGATGAGCCAGTCGGTGATGTTCGAGGTGGGGTTCACCACGATCCTCTCCGAAACGATGCGGCTCGACTTTGTCGGCTACCACAACGAGAGCAAGGGCGATCTCGCGGTCCGCCGCATGACCCCCGAGGAGCTGCTTGAACTCGGCGGAATAACCGGCCGCACCGGCACCCGCAGCAACGCGATCCTGAGTGTCTATACCAACCGGGACAGGATGAGCGCCAAGGGTGTCGAGATTTCGTTCGCCAGACGGCTCGGCAAATTCTGGGGGATCAATGCCGCCTACACGCTCAGTTTCCCGCGGGCCACCGGCAGCGACCCCCAGGAGTATATCCTCACCTTCGGCCGCCAGACTTTTTTCGACCCAGTCACCGGCCAGCGCGGTGTTCAGCCCCCGCCGCGGGTGCTGACTCCTATCGATTACGACCGCACCCACGAGCTCAACGTCCAGCTCAATTTCCGCGTGCCCGACAACCTGTTTCCCTCCGGCAGCCGGGCCGATGTGCTCCTGAGTGATATCACCGGCTACGCCACGTTCACGTTCAGTTCCGGGCAGCCTTATACCAGCCTCAGCCAGAACGGCCATCCCTCCAGCGCCAACAACAACGACCGGGGACCGTCGTACAAAAATGTAAACCTGCGCCTGAACAAACGCCTGCCGATCCCCTACGGCGGAATGCGGCTTTCCCTGTTCGGCGAGATTTACAACCTGTTCGGTTTTACCAACTACAATATAGACTATCTCAACCCGACCACCGGCTCGCCGGACATGGACGCTTATATCCTGACCGAAGCGTTCAACGACCGGCCTGACTTTACCGACGCCGGCGGGAACAAGGTGGACAGGATCGCGCTCAGCGACCAGATCGACAATCTGCCGGGCGATGACGCCGCCAGCCTGGTGCAGATCCAGGATATCAACGGCGACGGGTTCGTCTCCAAAAACGAAATAACCGCGCTCAAGCTGGCCAACATGCTGGCCGGCCTCGACGACCCGCGCGCATACCTCCGGCCGTTCCAGTTGCGGCTGGGAATCAACCTGGACTTTTAAGGCTGTTTATCGTGTCGAACCTCTGCCTGCATAAGCGCATTTTCACCACAGCTCTCATGGCCGCCTGCCTCGTTGTCCCGGTCCTGAGCGCGGCTGTTCCCGGTGCCGCGGGCAAGTACAGAACACCCTACCCCGGCCCGTCGCTGGCCGCGTTCCGGACCCGGATCACCACGGGTAACCGGATCGAGTTCAACATGGCCAACAACGGCTATCTGGCTGTCGACCCCAACCGCGGCAGTATCACCCCCGGCGGGTTCTGGCCCAGTGGCAGCGAGGACGCCTACGTATTCGCCGCCGGTCTGCACGTGATGGGGGTTATCGATTCGGACGGCGACGGGATCTCAAGCGACATAGTCGAAACCCAGCTCGTTTTCGACAGCGAATGGCGCGAGGGCCGTCCGACCGACGACCCCGACGACCCGGCGAGCAGGCTCTATTTCTCCACCAGCCAGGCCGACCTGGACGAGTGGCCCGAGGAGTTCATGGTTGTGGACCCCAACGAGGCCAGCCCCACGTTCGGACAACGGGTTCCCGATGTGCGCAGCGAACTGGACGTGGTGGCGATCTACACCGATATCGGCGGACCTGTCAACACCGCCGCCGGTGCGCTGAGGCTGGGTGTGGAGGTGCACCAGCACGTGATGTTCTACAGCCTGAGCGAGATGCGGGATATCATGTTCGTGATCTGGGACATCTACAACGCCAGCCGCTATGTGGCCGACCCCGGCGTGGTCCCCGGCTACGATATCCACGACGCATATGTCAATCTCAAAACCGATTTCGATATCGGCGAGAACGCGCTCGACGACCGCGCGGCGGTGAGTCCGGTGCGCAACATGTCGATAGCCTTCGATAGCGATTTCAGCGAAATCGGCTTCAGCGGCACTCCGGCGTTCCTGGGGATCAGCTTCCTGGAGGCCCCGACCGAGAGCGACGGGATCGATAACCAGGACCCGCTCTTCCCTCAGGGCAACGGCCTGAGCGATGAGACTTTCGGCGAGATCCAGGCCGCCGGGATCAAGGACCCGCGCACGGGGCTGTTTTTGGAGTTCCACCCCGAGGTGCATGACGAGAGCGCGGAGCGGATGAGCCTGTTCACGCTCAATACCAACGGCGGCGAACGTCCCGACCCGGCCGACGACGCCGAGGCATACCGCATCCTCAAAGGCGATCCCGATGAAGTCCGCACGCCGCGCTGGGACCCCTATGCCGACCTGATCGTGGCCGACGTGGTCGGGGACTTGCGCCAGAACATTGTCAGCGGCCCGTTCGAGATGCCCGATCTGGATGCGGCCGGACCCAAGCGGGTTGCGGCCGCGGTCTATTTCGCGCGCCCCGCCACCGTCAATGTCGACCTGAACAACCTTTCTATCGACGGTGAGCTGCGGCCGCTGATCGATCTCTGGGCCGTGGCCCGCGAGGTCCATCGCAGCGGGTTCGTCGTGCCCTCGCCACCGCCAACTCCGGCCATGCGGCTGGTGCCCGGCGACAGGCAGGTGACGATCACCTGGAACGACCTCCCTGTCGATGCAACCGACCCCTACGCACTCACCGGCGCCGCTGCCCAGTACGAGCCGGTGGACCAGTTCCCGGGAATTACTTACAGGGCGCAGGATTTCGAGGGTTTCCGGGTCTACCGCTCGCTGACCGGCAACCCCGACGACGCCCGGCTGATCGCCCAGTACGACCTGGACAATGAATACCGGACCTACAAGATCACCCGCGCTGTCGCCACCGCCCAGGGCCAGCAGGACATGGTCGAGGAGATTCCGCTGGGCGACAACTCCGGCCTGGCCTTCAGTTTCACCGACCGGGGGAACGATATCGGCGGGCTGGTCAACGGCGTGCCGATGTTCTACGCGGTCACGGCCTATGATTTCAACCCGGCGCTGATCGGCGACGAGTCGCTGGAGAGTTCGCTCAACTTCCGCGGCCAGGACGCCGAGGGCCGGTTTTTCCAGCTGGCGATCCCGCGCAGCCCCAGCACCTCGATCGTGGCCGGCAGCGGCAACTGGCAGCAGGTCGATTTCCTGGGCAACCCGGTTGAAGCGAGCCAGCCTCCCGGCTGGGAACTGGTGGCCAATGTGGGCGACGGGACCCTGCGGGGCTCGGTGATCGAGTTCACCGACCCCGTGGCCCCGGTGACCAACGCGTTCGCCGCCTCGCTGAGCCAGGTTGTCGTTATCGACCCGGATAATGTCCCGGAACTCGGCGGCTACCTGGTGGTCGATTCCACAATCCATACGAATAAGGACACCCGCAACCATATCCACTTCGTCCATTTCGAGGACTCGCAGGGCAATGTCAGTACAGTCGGCAGGATTTCTATCCCCTGGCACGAGATCGAGGGCCTCTATCCCGGCGACGAGGTGGTTGACCAGCAGATTCCGTTCAATTTCAGCGGCCCGCTGGTGGGCGGCGGCCCGCTGTTCAACGGGATCGCCTATTTCCGCAAGGGCGGGCTGGACGCCGCCAAGGTGACCCCGCTGAAAGTCCGGCTTGCCGGCCAGAGTGACGATCTCCCTCTGTTCCGCGGTGAACTGGGCAGCTACGAGGAAACCGGCCTGCTGGTCTATGAGCCGTTCGAGGTGCACCAGCCGTTTTTCTCGCTGCAGCTCAATGGACTGGTGTCTCGCAAGCTGAATATCGCCGGGCAGTTCGCTCCCGGATCGATCGTGATTACCTGGCAGGCCGACGGGGAGGTCAACGTCTGGGACGCGGCGAACAATGTCCCGCTCCGGTTCAACGAGCGGGCCGCCGACGGTTACGGGTTCCTTCCGCTGGACACCTACGAGCACGAGGAAATTTACGAGGACCAGGTGCTGACTCCCGAGAATCTCCCCACGGCCCGCCTGGTCCGCCGGGCGATTTACGTGGCAGACCCGGACGTGCCCGGCCTGGAGTGGATGAGTCTCTACGTGCGGGGTGTGGAGCTGCAGATTCGCAAAATATTTCAGCGTCCCGCCCCCGGCGATGAGTGGACCCTGAACATGGACTACCTGATCCTCTCCAACCAGACAGTGCGCTACACCTCCCCGTTTGCCGGTATGCGGGTGGCGCTCCACCTGGAGCAGGCGGGCCGGAACACCGATCCCGGCCGTCTGGAGCAGATCAAGGTCGTACCGAACCCGTATATCGCCTCCAGCGTATTCGACACCGGGCCCAACCGCCGCATGGTGATGTTCACCCACCTGCCGCTGCGCGCCGAGATCAGGATCTATACCGTCAGCGGCAACCTGGTCAACGCGCTCGAGCACGGGCCGGGCGAACAGGGCAGTATCGGCGGGGTGGCCGACCGCAACAGCGGCCAGTATTCGTTCGACCTGACCACCCGCTTCGGCGACCAGATTGCCAGCGGGATATACTATTTCCACATTCGCGATCTCGATACAGGCGAGACGCAGCTTGGCAAGTTCAGTATTATTCAATAATGAGCGGACCGATTTGAAATGACAGGCCCCTTCAGGCATATCACCCTTGCAATCGCGGCGCTGGCACTGGCGTTTTCGACTGCCGCTGCGGCGGGCGGCGCGGGTATCGGCGCGGCCAACCCCGGCGCGGGCCGCGTGGAGGGCCTGAGCGGCGTGGGCACGCGCGGGGCGGAGTTCCTCACGATACCCGTGGGTCCGCGGGGAGTGGCGATGGGCGGTGCGTTCCGCGCGGCCGCCGACGATATCACCTCGATTTACTGGAACCCCGCCGGGCTGGGATTCCTCAACCGCCCGGAGGTGTTTCTGACCGTGATCGAGCGTCCGCTGGATATCAGTTACACTTACGGAGCAGTGGCAGTGCCGGTCTGGGAGGGGCGGATGGTGCTGGGGGCGTTTATGTCGGTGCTTAACAGCGGAGACCAGGAGATCACAACCGAGTTCCAGCCCGAGGGCACCGGGGCGTTCTACAGTGCCTACAGCCTCAGCGCGGGCGGCACGCTGGCCTACAACTTCTCCGACAGGTTCAGCGCCGGGATCACGGTCAAGAACGTCCACGAGGATATCCACGGCCTGACCCAGGATGCTGTCGCGTTCGACATGGGGACCAACTACCACGAAGAGTTCATGGGTGTGCCGGTGCGGCTGGCGTTCGCGGTGACCAACATGGGGACCAACCTCGGTTTCGGCGGGGACAAGCTGCGGGTGGATGTCGATCCGGAGGATATTTACCCCGGCGAGGACGTGGGCCGGCTGCAGCGTCAGGGGTCGCGCGAGACCTCGAAATTCCCGCTGCCCACCAGCTTCCATATCTCGGTCTCGGCGGCTGTGCTCCAACTCGAGCGCCAGGGACTGGTGGCCGCCGTGGAAGTGGCCGAGAACAGCAACCTGCCGATCAGCCTGGGCCTGGGAGCGGAATACAGCTACCGGATCAACGCCAAAAGCACGGTCGCCCTGCGCAGCGGCTGGCGGGTCCAGACCGATGAGGTCTCGGCCGGCAGCGGCGCGTCGCTGCGAGGATTCAGCGCCGGTGGCGGGTACTTCTACCGGCTTTACAAGCTCCAGATCAGTGCCGATTACGCCTGGCGCGACTTGGGACTGCTCGGCGCCAACCACGCTTTCAGCCTGTCGTTCGGTTTCTAGTCCTCGTCCCTGCCAATCGCTTTCTTGATCAGATACCAGCCCAGACCCATAACATCGAAATATTCGTAGTAGCCGGTTTCCGGTTTGACCACACATAAATACCCGGGCACAAAAAAACTGTTGCCGGTTCGGTAACAGTTTGTGCATATCAGCAACAATTTGTGAATATTCACGACCTCAGTCAGAAGTCGTAAAAGACTCCCGTCTTGAGAAATCCCCTGCCCGCGCCGCCGAACCTGCTGCCGATCTTAAGATTGTCGTACTGGATACTGGTCAGGTCCCTCGAATAAACCATCAGGTCCAGACCCGCGCAGATCGTGTTATAGAGCAACAATCCTCCCGGATAAGCGGTCATCGTCTCGAACGAATCAGCGATCCGCTCTTCCAGATTTCTTTTGTCAGCTTTGGGAGCCAGCGAGGGGACGAGCAACGACCCGCCAAGGGGGTAATCTACGCAGTCGAGAGTGGTTATACATTTGCGGTTAAAGAATCTGGTGGATTGAATGATATCGAACGCGGCATGCTCGTGCACAACCCGGAACGACAGGTTCTCGCCCACCCAGACCGAATCCAGCTTTTGCCGGGCCATAACAGTCGCACTACCAAGCACATACATCAACAACACGCAAATCAGCTTCGGCATTACGCTGTCCGGTTTCATCTGTTTTCCTTCCCTTCACCTTGATGGCCGGGAACCGTCGCTCTTCCGCCTGTTAAGAGATGCAATATTCGTTCCAGTTATTTCGTCCGGCGGGAACCGCTTTTTCAATATAATGGTTCGGCGGCATAAAAAAAAGCGGTCCGGTGATATTATTTAGTTCGGAAATGAGCTGCTATCGCGCCGGCCAGCCCCGAAACAGTGTAGTCGCCGGGTACGATCCCGGCCTCGAGGCCGAAACCGGCGGCCCTCTCGGCCGTCACCGGCCCGATTGCCGCGATCAGCGTACCGCCGGCGACAGCCTGCCGGGCGGCACTCTCTCCGACCAGCTCGATGAAATTCTCCACGGTGGAACTGCTGGTGAAAGTTATTACGTCTATCTCTCCAGCTTCCAGGTCTCTTTTGACATCGTCGAGATTTTCCGGCGTTTCGGCCTGGGTGCTGTACACCGGCACCTCGTCAACCTCCGCTCCGTACTCGCGAAGGCTGTCGGGCAGAACCTTGCGGGCGATTTCCGCGCGGGGCAGCAGGATTCGTTTGCCTTTAATTTCGCCGGCCGCTTTCAGGGCATTCACAACTTCCTCGGCCAGATAGGTCTCCGGGACCACCTCCACCCGCAGGCCCAGACTCTCCAGCGCAGCGGCTGTTGCCGGGCCGATAGCGCAGAGTTTCGCGCCTCCCAGCGAGCGGATATCGCCCCCCGACTCCCTGATCCGCTCCAGGAAGGTGGTTACGCCGTTGACGCTGGTGAACACAATCCAGTCGTAGGTTCCAAGTGCTGCCACCGCCCCGCCGACCGCGTCCGGGTCCGGGCTGGGTCCGATTTTGATCGTCGGCAGCTCGATAACCGCCGCGCCGAGTTCGTAGAGCAGCCTGCTGAAGTCCGAGGCCTGCTCGCGCGCCCTGGTGACAATCACTTTCCTGCCGAACAGTGGCCTGTTCTCGAACCACGACAGCTTGTCACGCAGAGCGACAACCTCGCCGACGATGATAATCGACGGGGGCTTGATCCGCGCCTCGCGGACCACGCTCTCGATATCGGCCAGCGTACCGGTCACGGTCCGCTGGCTGCGGGTCGTGCCGCGATGGATCACTGCAACGGGCGTGCTGTCCGGGCGGCCGTTGTCGATCAGCCGCCGCGAGATTTTCCCCAGGTTGCCGACTCCCATGTAGAACACCAGTGTGGCCTCGCCGGCGGCCAGCGCCTGCCAGTTGATAGCGCTTTCATCCTTGCCCGGGTCCTCGTGGCCGGTAACGAAAGTGACGGCAACATTGATCCCGCGCTGGGTAACCGGAATCCCGGCATAAGCCGGCACGGCCACCCCGGCGGTCACGCCCGGCACCACCTCGAACGGGACACCGTCGGCAAGCGCCTCCAGAGCTTCCTCGCCGCCGCGCCCGAACACGAACGGATCGCCGCCCTTGAGACGGACCACCAGCTTGGCTTCCTTAGCTTTAGCCACCAGCAGCCTGTTGATCTCCTCCTGGGCCATGGTGTGGCTGCCGGTTTTCTTGCCGACATAGATCACTTCGCAATCCGCTGGAACCTCGGCCAGCAGTTCGTTTGGCGCAAGATTATCGTAAATCAGCACTTCTGCGCAGCGAAGAGCCTCCAGGCCGCGGACAGTAATCAGTTTAGGGTCGCCGGGACCAGAACCGACCAGGATTATTCTGCCTTTATTTTCAGCCATTCCCTCTCCGCTACAATTGTGTTCCGCCCGTTCAATGCACTGCCAGGATTAACCCGCCCACTTTCAGCGACTCACCGTCACCGCTCAGTTCATACTCGGCCGGACCCGCTCCGCGCCTGAACAGCCACCAGATATTTTTACCCTGGCCGTCCGGATTCATTTCCTTACCGATCATGAGTTGGCCCCGCGTGCCCGGCAACCGCCTGATCGTCCGGCCCTCCAGTCTCCCGCCCGCGAGAGTGATCCACAGCCGCTCGTTGTCCAGACAGACCAGGCAGGAGCCGTCCTCCAGCCACAGCGCCGCATCCGGGTCTCACTCTTTCCCGTAGATCTGATCGACAATCGCCTGCGCCCCGGCGGCCAGCATGCGCACCGCCAGGTCAGTCCCGGCGGTGCCGCCGGGCATGCCGATTATGGAACTGCGCATGATATTCCGTCCATCCTCGTCGCTGACCATGCCCAGCAGCAGCAGACTGCCGTCCCCGCGCACCTCTGCGTGGGCGCCGATAGGGACCTGACAGCCGCCGCCCAGGCGGCCGAGGAACTGACGTTCCGCATCGACCTCGTGGTGAGTCCCGGGATGGTCGAGGAATGAGATCAGCTCCAGGGTCCGTTGATCGTCCGCACGGTACTCCAGCGCCAGCGCTCCCTGTCCGGCGGCAGGCACCACTTTGCCTGGATCGAGCAGCTCGGTGATCCGGCCGTCGAGGCCCAGCCTGGCCAGCCCGGCCTGGGCCAGCACGATTGCGTCGTATTCGCCATCGTCGAGCTTGCGCAGCCGCGTGTCCACATTACCCCGCAGGTCCTTGATCCGCAGGTCCGGCCGCAGAGCGCCGAGCTGGACCTTGCGCCGCAGGCTGCTGGTGCCGACCACAGCGTCCGGCGGCAGGTCGGCCAGGCTAATCCCGTCGCGGCAGAGCAGGGCGTCGGCTCCATGCGTGCGCCGGGTGATAATATCGGCGGCCAGACCAGCGGGGAGCTCGGTGGGCAGGTCCTTGAGGCTGTGCACCGCCAGATCGACCTCCCTGCGCAGGATCGCCTCTTCCAGTTCCTTGGTGAACAACCCCTTGCCGCCCACCTTGCTCAGCGCCACGTCGAGGATCTTGTCGCCCTTGGTCCTGATCACCTTGATTTCAACTTCCAGGCCCTCGTGCCCGGCGCGGAGACTGTCCGCGATATGGTTTGCCTGCCACAGCGCCAGCTTACTGCCCCGCGAGCCGATAATCAGTTTACCGCTTGCCGCCACCCGAATCCCCCTCATCCAGCATAAATAAAAATTTGAGCAACTCCACCGGTTCCATCCGGGCCAGCTTGCGCGGATTTTCCTTGAGACGGCTGGTCGGCCCGTGCAGGAACTTCTTCATTACCGATACGGTCAGATGCTCCACCAGGCTGCGCTGCTCCTCGCTGAGCTGGCCCAGCTTGCCCATCACCTTGTCCACTTCGCCGGCGCGGATCCGGTTCATCTGTTCGTGAAGGGTCTTGATCAGCGGGACCACGGCCAGTGATTCGTACCATTCCATGAACTGATTCAGCTCGCTGGCGATGATGTCCTCGACCAGTCCCACCTGGCTCTTGCGGTCCTCGACATTGCTCTCCACCACCGCCATCAGGTCGTCGATATTGTACAGGAACACGTTGTCGTAGTCGGCCAGGGATGGATCGATATCGCGCGGGACGGCGAGGTCGATCAGGAAGATCGGCTTGTCGCGGTGGGCCAGGGCATCGCCCGCCCGTTCGCGGTTGAGCACGTAGCCCGGAGCGCTCGTACTGCTGATCAGAATATCCGCCTGGGCCAGGTAGGGTTCGTACTCCTCGAACTTGACCGCGGTCCCGTGATACTGAACCGCCAGCTCCACGGCCTTGCGGTAGGTGCGGTTGGCCACCAGCACCGAGTCGACCCCGTAGTTGAACAGCAGACTGAGGGTAAGCTCCGAGGTCTCCCCTGCTCCCAGGATCAGCGCTTCCTTACCGGCCAGTTCACCGAAAATCTTGCTCGCCAGGTCTACAGCCGCCGAGCTGACAGACACCGCGCCGGTGGAGATACTGGTTTCGGTGCGCACCCGCTTGCCGGTCCTGACCGCCTGCTGGAACAACCGTGAGAGCACCCGGCCCGTGCTGCGGGCTTCCTGCGCCAGACGGTACGCCTCGCGGACCTGCCCCAGAATCTGGTCCTCGCCCAGGATCATCGAGTCAAGGCTGGAGGCCACCCGGAAGAGATGACTGACCGCTTTACGGTCGTTGTACGAGTAAAAATTGAGCTCGCCCAGGTCCACGCTGGAGCCGAACTTATCACCCAGCACACTCTCGATTCCGGACTTAAGCTCATCCCTGTCCTGGCCGTAGCTATAGACCTCGGTGCGGTTGCAGGTCGACAGGATCACCAGCTCCTCCAGTCCGGAGCTGTCGGCGAACCCGGCCAGGCGGCCCTTGAGTTCCGGGCTGCTGAATGCCAGTTTCTCCCGCAATTCCAGCGGAGCCACCCTGTGGTTCAGTCCTCCAATTGCGATAGACATCTCTCAGCCCGCTCCCTGATTTCCTCTTCGACCCTGGCCGGGTCCAGTTTGTCGAAAAATTCCAGGTCGATCATCATTTCCCAGAACTCGCGGCGACGGCTTACCTTGGTCAGCCGCTGTTTGAGCGTACCGCGCAGACCGGCCAGCAGCTTGACAATCCCGCCGTACTGCGGTCCGAAATTTTTCTCCAGCCGCCTGCGCACTTCGCGTGCCAGCACCGGGCTGGCCCCGCCGGAGGAGACCGCCACCTGAAAACCGCCGCGGCGCATCACCGACGGGACGAGGAAGTTGCACAGCTCGGGCACGTCGATAATATTGGCCAGTATCCCGGCTCCCTCGGCGGCGTCGTACACCCTGCGGTTGACTCCGGGGTCGCCGGTGGCCCCAATCACCAGGAAGCAGCCCTCCAGGTCGCTTTCCTCGAAACCACGCTCAACCCATTGCACCAGGCCTTGCCGGTAAAGGGCGGTCATTTTTTCGCCGGCCGCCGGACTGACGACTTTCACCCTGGCGCCGGCATCCAGCAGGCTCTGCGCCTTGCGCACGGCTATCTCCCCCGCGCCCACCACCAGGCAGAACCTGTCGCGAAGGTCGATAAACACAGGATAGAACACCGCGTCGCTTTCGTGCATATCAGCGGCCAAATATCCCCCCTGCCGATCCTACATGTACCCGTGGGTGTTCGACAGCACGGTCACCACCAGGAAATTGAACAGCACCACCCCGAAACCGAGCACCGCCAGCCAGGCCGAGCGGCGGCCCTTCCACCTGCCGTAGTAACGGCTGTGAAGGTAAAACGCATAGACCAGCCAACTGCCGAACGTAATTATTTCCTTGATATCAAGCTGAAGCAGCGTGCCCAGCCGCAGCATGGTCCAGACCATCCCGGTGACGATCGAGATTGTCAGGGCCACGAACCCCAGCGAAACCGTTAGATATGTTATGTGGTCGAGCTCATCGAGCGAGGGCAGAGATCGGAAGAGCGTCG
>VRUH01000003.1:82213-99771 GCA_019456185.1 Candidatus Glassbacteria bacterium
CCCCAAGCGCTTGCTTTTGATCTCTCTGTGCAGGAGGATATACAGCGCCGCGGCGGCAAAGCCCACTGCGAACGCACCGTAGCCGAACAGGGCAATCGCCGCGTGGAGGATAAACCACGGATTGGGAGCGAGCAGAGGATCGGTCACCTTGTCCAGCGGGGCGAAAATCCCGACCGCCGCGAACGCCGCTACCAGGGGCATCACCACCATCCCCAGGCCGGCCGGGCCAGCCAGGCTGCGGCTGATATGCAGGAACAGCACAGCCAGGATCAGGGCAGAAAAGCCGAACCCCTGCAGCATACCAATGAACGGGGCCTGACGGAGATAGATAGTGGAGGTGGCGATCCCGATGAAATGAAACAGCGCGCCGTAGCTGGTAAAAACAGCCCGGCCCCTGCGCGCTCCGGGGAGGGGGCTGCTGTGGAAATCCCTGAGGTAAGTCCAGGCCGCCAGCGCGTAAAGGACCAGCGCTATCAGGTAGAAAACACGGATGACTGTCAACATGTCGGGAAAGATTCTCTTCAGTTAGATTGACCTGCGCTCAATTCCCCGGCGCCGGGATATCCCGGTCCGGAGGCCCGGCGGAGCCGCGACGATTGAGCGCGATAGACCCAACCACTCCGCTGAGCGCCACCAGGCCGACCAGATTGGGCAGCGCCATGCACGCGTTGGCGATAGTGCCGATACTCCACACCAGCTCCAGCTTGATTACCGCGCCGGTAAATACGAACAGGATGAAGACGAAACGGTAGAAATGGACGATCCGCAAACCCAACAGGTACTGGATACACTGCTCGCCATAGTACGACCAGCCCAGCAGGGTGCTGAAACCGAACAGCAGCGCGCTGAAAGTGACAATCAGGTGGCCGTGGGGTATCACCGACTCGAACGCGGCCGCCGCCAGGGGCGTGCTGGTCATCCCCGAGGTCCACTTGCCGCTGATCAGGATCACCAGCGCGGTCATGGTACAGACAATGATCGTGTCGATAAACACACCGTTCATCGCCAGGATACCCTGCTTGTCCGGGTCCTCTTCCTTGGCCGCGCCGTGGGCGATCGGGCTGGAACCCAGGCCCGCCTCGTTGGAGAGCACTCCCCGGCTGACACCGAACTGCATCGCGGCGATCACGCCGGCTCCGGCGAACCCGCCCACGGCAGCCATCGGCTGGAACGCGCTCCTGACGATCAGCGCCAGTTGGGCCGGAATCTGACGGAACTTGATAATCAGGATCAGCAGCGAGGCACCGATAAAGAAGAAAATCATCAGCGGCACCAGTTTTTCCACCACTACGCCGATCCGCTTGATTCCCTTAATCGTGACCAGACCGGTCAGGATCGACAAGGCGATCCCGGTGGCCCAGAACGGCACGCCGAAACTGCTGTTGAAACTAAGGGCGATCGAGTTGGACTGCATCATGCAGCCCGTGCTCAGCAGGCAGGCGGCGGTCCCTGTCGCGGCGAAAACCGTGGCCAGCGCCTTGCCGAACTTCCTGTTGCCGAGTCCTTTCTCGATATAGTGCATCGGCCCGCCCGCCATCGACCCGTCGGGAGCCACCGAGCGGAACTTGATCGCCAGCATCGCCTCGCCGTAGATCGTGGCCATGCCCAGCAGCGCGGTGATCCACATCCAGAATATCGCCCCCGGTCCGCCCAGAGCCAGCGCCGTGGCCACCCCGGCGATATTGCCCAGGCCCACGGTGGCGGCCAGCGCGGTGCTGAGCGCCTGGAACGGAGTGATATCGCCCTCATGTTCCTGTTCTTGCTTGTTGAACGCTCCCTGGAAAATCATCTTCCACGCCGCGCCCATCTTACGGAACTGGATCAGACCGGTACGGACCGACAGCAGCACTCCCGTACCCAGCAAGGCGACCACGAACCACTCACTGTACATGAATTTTTCCAGCTCCAGCACGAACGCGGTCAATTGCTCCATCTGTTTCCAGGCTCCAGTTTTGGAGGTAAACGGGCTCAGGCGAACGCAGAGGGGTGCGTGAGTATGTACAGGGCCAGCAACAGCATCACCAGCGGGCAGACCCAGCGAATCAGGAACGCCACCATTTTCCGTACCGGTCCCACATATCCGTTGTGGGAAATCTCATCGAGCAGGTTCTTCGTGCCCCAGCGCCAGCCGACAAATATCGCAACCATCATCGCCCCGAACGACATCGAACACTGCCCGCAGATCAGGTCCATCAGGTCCAGCCAGCCCAGGGTGCGGTCTCCGATAGTCACGATCCCGCTCAGTCCCGGGACAGCTCCCAGGCTCAACGCGCTGAGAATACCGATGCCGAAAGCGATTATCGCGCAAAAGACTGTCGAGCGCTTGCGGGACCACTTGCGCTCATCCACGAAATAGGCCACCGGCACCTCCAGCAGGCTGATGCTGCTGGTCAGCGCGGCCACGCCGAGCAGGATGAAAAAGCCCGTGCCGAACAGGGTGCCGAACGGGATTTCGCTGAACAGCCGCGGCAGGACGATAAAAATCAGCTTGGCGCCGACCTCCGGTTTCATTCCGCTCATGGTGAACAGGGCCGGGAAAATCGCCAGGCCGGCCAGAATGGCGATCAGGGTATCGAGAAAGGCCACCATGCCCGCGCTCCTGACAATATTTTCCTCGCGGTTCATGTAGCTGCCGTAGGTGATCATCGTGCCCGCGCCCAGGCTCATCGAGAATACGGCCTGGCCCAGGGCGTTGATCAGAGTCTTGAACCCGACCTTGCTCCAGTCGGCGCGGAAGAATTCGGCCAGGCCCACCTCGGCCCCCTCGAGCGTAACCGAGCGGATCACCAGCAGGACCAGGATCAGCAGCAGCAGCGGCATCAGGATTTTGCTCCAGCGCTCGATTCCCTTCTTCACCCCCCCCACCACCACGCCAACCGTGAGCAGCATGAACGCGAAATGCCAGAACAGCGCCCGTCCCGGACTGGCGACAGTGGCGGAAAACACCTCGGTTATTTCCTCCGCGCTCAGGTTCTGGCTGAACGCCCCGCCCGCGGTGGTGAATATGTAGCTCAGGGTCCAGCCGGCAACCACGCTGTAGTAGCTGAGCACACCCCAGGCCGTGAGCACCCCCAGCACTCCCACCAGCTTCCACGGCGACCCCGGCGCCAGCTTGCGGTAAACGCCGATCGGATTACGCTGGGCGCTGCGGCCGATTGAGATCTCGCCGATCAGGATCACGAAACCGATCAGCACGACGAACATGATATAAATCTGCACGAACGCCGCGCCGCCGTTCTGGTAGGCGACTGTCGGAAAGCGCCAGATATTGCCCAGCCCGATAGCCGATCCGCTGGCCGCCAGGATGAATGCCAGCTTACTGCCCCAGTTGTCTCTCGGTTGCGTCATCAACTCTCCCAAAGTAAAGAAGGAGCAAAAGGTCCGTCCGGGTTCCCTTTACTCCTTCTCGCAAAACATTCGCAGGTGACTGACATCCGCCCGTTATCACCACGAAATGAATATTTTTCCGGCGCGCAGCGTTCAGAACGGAAGATCGTCGTCATCCTCAGCCGGCGGCTTGAAATCCTGGTAACCCGATTCTCCGCCGGAGCTTTCCCGTTGCTGGGAGGAGCCGTCCTCGCCACCCGAGCCGGCCGGGCGGCTGCCCAGGATCACCATCTCGTCGGCGACCACCTCGGTCATGTAGCGTTTCTGCCCGCTCTGGTCTTCCCAGTTGCGGGTCTGCAGCTTGCCCTCGATATAAACCTGGGTGCCCTTGCGCAGATATTCGTGGCAGATTTCGGCCAGACGGCGCCAGGCTACAATCCGGTGCCACTCCGTGCGCTCCTCGCGGACACCTTCCTTATTGACCCAGCTCTCGTTTGTGGCCACGGTGAAATTGACTACCGGTACGTTGCTGGCCGTGTGGCGCAGTTCGGGGTCTCCGCCCAGGTTTCCGATCAGGATAACCTTGTTTACGCTTCTGCTGGCCATTATCCCTCCATCGGCCGCCGGACAAGGTGCTCGCGCAGAGGTCCGGCACTGACATTTCGGTAAAATGAGTGGAGACTCCGCGGGAGCTAGTCGTCTTTACCCGGTTTTATCTCCTCGAACTTCGCGTCTTCGATATCGAATGCTCTGATGTTGTAGTCCTGCCCGCGCCGGACGGCATGTTCTGCCCGTTTGCGGTTCTGAACGGATTTGAATGCACGGTAGAAGGAGACTCCCTTGCGCAGCAAGATCGTGACAACCTTGTACACCAGGTAGATAATAAGCATCTTGAACAGAATTTGCATTATACTCGACCGGAAAAATGATCCGTTACCGGGTTGTCTCCACTCCGCGTCGCCGGACGTCCCCTGTACCCGGAAAGCCAATAAGTACAGCCACTTGGCTTGATTGGTATATACTATAAACATTCTAGATCAAAGTCAATAATATTTCCCCGGTCATGGAGATACTCTCACCCATCGCTGATTGTTTGACACCGGCTTGCGGAAAAATTAAATTAATTCTTTATCATAACTTGACTTATCATCTCAGGCGCGCCGTTAAGTCCGCACGGAGCGCGCACTGTTCGATTGCCCCGGGGTATTTACCATGTTCCCGAGAACGCAACACCGGCGTCTCCTGTTAATCCTGGCGGCTTTTCTGCTGCTGGCCCGGCCCCTGCCGTCGGCCGCAGGTGGCGGCGGACCGGACCGCACCCGCTATTTCCCTCTCGACCACCCGGCTTACGACTATCTCGACAGGCTGCAGCAGGCCGGGAAACTGCTCTCGCTCAACCCATCGCTCAGACCTTACACCCGCGGCGAGGTGCTGGCCGCGGTCGGACGGGAAAAGCTGCGGAATCCGTCACCTTTGGAACTGGGCTGGCTGAACTGGCTGGCCGTGGACTGCGAGCGGGAATATAAAACACTCGCCGCCGCCGACTCCGGCAACCTGGGTGTCACCACCCGGCTCGAAGCCGGGGGCAGGCTGCGCACTCTGGAGCCGGAGCGCGAGCGGAGCAGGCTCGGCGTGGGCTTCGGCGGGGCGCTGGGACGGGTCGTGTTCGACTCCCGTTTCCTGCGCGCTCCCTACCTGATGCGTGCATCAGATCAGGCGGATCACCGCGACCCGAAAGTTGTGCCGCCGGATGAGGACGGGTTGATCCGTCCGATGGAGGGTTATCTCAAGGCCGATTTCCCGATGTTCGAGGGCCGCTATTCTGCGGAATTGTTTTTCGGGCGGATGGCCCGCAACTGGTCCCCGCAGGGCATGGAAAGCCTGGTGCTCAACGGCCGGGCGCTGAGTTTCGACCAGCTGGCGCTGCGTATCCGCTCGCCGCATCTGACCCTGAGCCAAATCGTAGCCGCGCTGGACCCGGTGGACTACCACCCCGCCGGCTCGACCGAACTGGTCAGGGCCAGGCGTTTTTTCAGCGCCCACCGCCTGGGTATCCGCGTCCGCGATAACCTGCGGTTCGGTATTACCGAGACCACAATCTACGGCGGGCCGGGCCGCGGCTGGGAACCGGGGCTGATGAACCCGCTCACCAGCTACCGCCTGCTGGCCATCCAGGACGACGAGCGCTGGAGCAACAATTCGTTCGTGGCGCTCGATGGGTTCGCCGGCCTGGGAGGAAAGATCAACATTCGCGCCCAGATGCTGTTCGATGATTTCCTGCGGGATAAAAAAATCCAGAACCGCTGGGCGCTCAGCCTGGGCCTGGATTTCTGCCGTCTGCCGCTGCCCGGAACAAACTCGGCCCGGCTTGAATACAGCAGGGCCTCGAGCTACGCTTATAACACTTTCAGACCATGGGAGCGCTACCTGATCTCGGGCCGCCCGCTGGGCGCCCAACAGGGCAATGATTTCTACCGGCTGGCCGCCGAGCTGACTCAGTATTTCGACCCGAGCTTCGACATCACGGCCGGGCTGGCGTATAGCGGCCAAGGAAGCCTGCGGATCAGTTCCCCGGTCGCCGGCCTGCTTGACTCGGCGAGCCTGCCGTTCCCGGCGGAGCCTGTTGAGGAGACACTCGAACTTATGTTATCCTTACGCTGGCAGCCCGCAGACTGGTGCATCCTGGCAGCCTCCGGCGGATACTCGGAGCGCAGCGGCGTGGATAACATCGCCGGGCAACGGCTGCGGCGAGGCTACGCAACCGTTGAGTTGTCCCTGTTCAGGGATATTATCCTAAGCTTTTGATCTGAAACCGGTCCCGTACTCGCGGGCCGACAGCGCGGAGCAATCCAGACTATGGCTGAAAAGAAACAACCGGCCGAGCAGCCGACCGAGGGCGAACAGCTGCGCAAGGAAATGAACCGCCTGCGCAACGAAAAGCGCGATGTCGAGATCAAGTTCGAAATCAGCAAGCTGCTTTACGCCGAACTGGACTACGGCAGGCTGCTGAACCTGATAATCGACAAGATCATGGACATCCTGCGCGCCGAGCGGGGGTTCATTGTCACCGGCGAACCGGATGACTTCGAGATCAAGGTGGCGCGCAATATCGAGGGCGACGAGCTCAGCGACGAGGGCCGGACTGTCAGCCGGACGGTGGTGCACAAGGTGCTCTCCACCGGCGAACCGTCGTTTATCAACGACGCCCAGCAGGACGGCATGGTGTCCAGCCGCAGCATTATCGACCTGGGCCTGCGCTCGATTCTCTGCGTACCGCTGATTATCGGCGACTCCCCCTACGGGGCGATCTATATCGAGAACCGTTCGATGGCTAACTGTTTCATGGAGAAAGACCTTGAACTGCTGCAGGACCTGGCCGAACTCTCGGCGTCGAGTATCCGCAACGCGCTGAATTTCCTCGAACTGGCCCGCACCTCCGGCGGCAGCGCCACCAGCCTGGGCGAGGACCTTCGCCGGGACTACGATTTCAGCATGATAATCGGCAAGAGCCGCAGGATGGTTGAGGTAATGGAAATGGCCGCGCGGGTGGCCCCCACCGACGCCACGGTGCTGATCACAGGTGACAGCGGCACCGGCAAGGAGTTGATCGCCCGCGCGACTTACCTCAACAGCCAGCGCAAGGACAGTCCCTTCCTGACGATCAACTGCGGCGCACTGCCCAGCGGACTGCTCGAAAGCGAACTGTTCGGCCACGTGAAAGGCTCGTTCACTGGCGCCTATGCCAGCAAGGTCGGGCGGTTCGAGGCGGCCAACGGCGGGACGATATTTCTCGACGAGGTCGGCGAGATGCCGCCGGAGCTGCAAGTCAAGCTGCTGCGGGTGCTTCAGTTCGGCGAGTTCGAAAAAGTGGGCAGCTACCGTCTTCAACGGGTGGACGTGCGGATAATCGCCGCCACCAACAAGGACCTGATGGCGATGGTCAAACGGGGTGAATTCCGCGAGGACCTCTACTACCGGATGAAGATTATCGAGATCCATTTCCCGCCCCTTCGCGACCGGCCCGACGATATCCCGTTGCTGATCGATCACTTTATCGTCATGTACGCCAAGAAACTGGACAAGCAGATCGATGATGTCGATCCACAGTTCCTCAGGCTGCTTCAGCGTTATCCCTATCCCGGCAATATCAGGGAACTGGAGAGCATTATTCACCGGGCGATGATCCTGTCGGAGAACAACCAGCTTTCGGCATCCGACCTCCCGCCGGAAGTGCTCGATTCCTCGACAGTTACATCTGCCGACTCCGGCGGATTGCGTAAAATCATAGCGGTTCCCAGAACAAACGAGGAGCTCAAGGAAGCCAAGGAGGAAGCTACCAGCCAGGCGGCGGCCGAGGTCGAGCGAGCTTTCCTGGAAGCTGCGCTCGAGGCAAGTGGCGGCAATATCACCAAGGCTGCGAAAAAAACCGGCATGAACCGCAGCCTGTTCCAGCGCCTGGTGAAAAAACACGATATTCAGCCCAAAAAGAAATAAGGCAGCTCCGCCCGGCCGCTGTTGCCCTGATAGTTTTGCAGGCGCGCAGCTTGTTGCCGTCGCGGTAACAATGCCGCCATCGGCGAACCGGATAACTTGCCGAGAATTGCGCCGGAAAAGCATCTGCCGCGATTAAATACATTTAATTCCGTTAAATTTAGCCCGACTTGTCATTTTATCCGCGACAATTCCAGCAAAGTGCTTGTTTCAGTCGATTTGCGCTTTTATGGCACGGAAATTGATCTATTCTCAATCTGGGCAGTTTCCGGCAGAGACAGTTACTTTTCCTGAAAGCTGACACTTGAATAACCGCAGGCAAATAATGAGCTTGACTGCCGTTGTGCTGTTGAGCGCGGTTTCAGCCTTATCCAGCCCCCTTGGATATTTCTCCCAGTCCGTCCCGGACGGGATCAGCGCGGGGAGAACGTTTCCGGCCGGGTCGCTTTCCCGCCTGGGCGAGGCGATCCTTACCTCGGATAACGCCGTCTACACCCTGGCTCAACAGCAGAGCCGAATCAATCTCACCCTGCTGGAATCGTTCCAGCAGCCCGTGAGGTTTTTCCCGGCCGATATCAACGGTGACAAATACCAGGACCTGATCGTCGCGTTTACGGAAACCCCGGCTCTCAGGCTGCTGATCGGTCATGCGGATGGCGAAACAGTCAGGACCGATCTTGTTATCTCCTCCCAGGCGGTCCTGGCGGTTGGCGCGGCCCGGATCGACGCAGACACGCTCCCCGACCTCGTGATCGCCGACAGCACGCGAATCGTGATTCTCAGGCGGGTTCCACCCGACAGCGGCAACGGTATCGAGTTCCGCCAGTTCAGCGAACTGAGCTTGCATTACCCCGCCAGCGGACATCCGCTGGCCTCGATGACGCTCCTGTTCGGAGATTTTGACGGGAACAAGCGCACGGATTTCGTGCTTAACGGTTACCTGTACCTGAATCAAAGAGACAACCTTATCATCGCCAGAGAGCTCCCCGTGCCGACCGGGACCAAGATCAAGCTGCTGGATCTCTCGGCCGATCTGGACGGGGACAGAAAGCATGAATTGCTCTGGATCTCGGCCCCGTCGGCCAGCCTGCCCTGCAAGCTGACAATCGCCGATTACGATGCGAACCTGATATTCCGCGCCGGCGGTTCGGTGCAGACCGGACTTTCGGCGGTAACGAGAGCGTTCCTCTACGATGCTGACGCCGACGGGCATCTTGAGCTGGGGCTGTTCTCCTCTGCAGACGGCTCGGCTGTGGAATTAGCCGGCACCGTCAACGGGCTGGACCTGACTGCTGCCCGCAACCTGTTCACCTTGAATTCGGTGAAGGGGAGCTTTATCGGGCCGCTGGGACCCGAGGACAACGGCGAGACCACCTGGCTGTTCCACAACACCGCCAGCGACCTGCTGTATACCGGTTATGCCCTGCGGCCATATGCCGATGCAACCGACGCAGCCGGCCTGGTGGACACTCTTGCCGGGCTGGCGGCGGCTGTGGGAGATTATAACTACGATGGGCTCCCTGACATTTACGTTATCAACAACCGGGGCAATAACGCACTCTATCAGGGACAGCCGGACGGCACTTTCACCGAGGTCGCCGTACAGGCCGGGGTTGCGCAGACCAACGACGGAATCAGTTGCGCCTGGGGAGATTTCAATAACGACGGGTTCCAGGACCTGGTGGTAGCCGGCCTGTCCCTGCCGGATAAGCTGTTCTTTAACCTGGGCGACGGGACTTTTGCCGACAGCTCGCAGCTGCTGCGCTACAGCCGGGGCAACCAGCGGGCCACCAGTGTCAGTTGGGGTGATGTGAACAGCGACGGCTGGCTCGACCTGCTGGTCACCAACTACGACGAAGCCAACTGGCTGCTGATCAACCATCTCGGCCGCTATTTCGACAACACCGGTCCCGGGCTGGGACCGACCGATACTTATTACCGCACCGAGAACGCCTCGCTGGTGGATGTGAATCTCGACGGCCGACAGGATATCGTGCTGCTGAACGATGGCGGCCCGACCCGCCTGCTGCTGGGGTCGTCCGGCGGCCAATGGACCGACCTCACGGCCGCCAGCGGTCTCAACCCGGAGGCGGAGTACCTCGGCTTCGGCCAGAGTCAGAGTTGGGGAGATTTCAACGGTGACGGCTACCCTGATCTGTATATCACCCGCGCGACCGATATCGACATGATGTTCCTCAATAACGGAGCGGACGCCGTCCAGCAGTTCCGCCTGGTTTATTCCGGTAACCCCGGCGGCGGCCGTTTCGGGCGGCTGGCCTCGGTGATCGAGGACCTGGATACAGACGGCCGCACCGACCTGCTGATCACCCGATCATCGCAGTTCGGCTCCAATTACGAAATCCCCGGCAACCAGGTCTATCTGGGCGATTCCATGGGCTACCCCCCTATCGCCGCAGACGAGATGTCATCGTCCACAGTACCGGCCGGTGACGCCCTGGTGGCGCCGCTGCGATTCCGCCGCGAGACCAGCCTGCCGCTGGCCGGCGATTTCGACGGCGACGGGGATATCGACCTGCTGTTTGTCAACTATCTGCCCGACAACCCATCGGACCTGTTTCGCGGCTCGCAGCTCCCGCTGATATTCATGCGCAACGGCTCGGCCCGCGCCAACACCCTGACAATCATCCTGCGGCGCGCCGACAACCGCAACCTGGCCGGAACCTCCGTGAGCCTGTCGTACGGGGGCCGCACGTACTGGAAATCCGTCTCCGGCGGCGGCGGCAGGATCCAGACGGGTCCGTACCTCACCTTCAGTCTCGGCACGGCATCCCAGGCGGACAGTATGACAGTGCGCTGGGCCGACGGAGTGGAGCAGACGCTTTACGGTCCGTTCTATCCAGGTACGTTCGAACTCGAAGTGGACCATACCGCCCCGCGCCTTGAACTGCTGGAATGGCCCGGCGGCGGCAGTCAGGGTGAGCTGGTACTCTCATCGACCGTGCCTTTGTCCGGAACTCTGGGCGCAGATGACAACAGCGGTTTTTCCCGTCTGCTGCTGATAGTCCGTCTGCCCGCAACCGGCAGTGAGGACACTACAAACCTGGTTACCGGCATTTCCGCGGGCCGCGTCGATTTCTCAATTGCAACACCCCTTCCCGGCGACAGTCTGGACTTCTATTTCAGTGCTACCGACACCTATGGCAACAGTACGCGCCTGCCGTCATCCCCGGGGGCTTATTACCGTCTTGTTGCCAAAACCGGTGTATTACTGGGCGACTTGAACGGTGATCTGAAAGTCGATTTCTCCAACGATGGCAGCCGGCTGCTTGAAATCATCGGTGGAAAGGGCCTTCCTCCCACGGAACTGGAACTGCTCGCAGCGGATTTGAATTTCGATGGCAAAGTCGACATATACGATTTACTCTCATTATTAAAATTATTGTAAGCGGATCCGATGCTCAGGCATTCAGCCATTAAATTTCTGTTGCTATCACTTGCCGCCGTGTCGATAGCCTGCGAACACAGCACGCGGGACTCCTCGCAGCGCCTGTTGTTCGATGTCGAGGCGTACAATGGTCAGCCGGGGTACTTAACCAACCGGCTGCCTCTCCAGAGCAAATACCAGATAAACGCACCCGGCGTGGCTTTTGATTCATCGTTCTCCCCGCCGGACTCCGGTTTCGTGCCCTCGCGGCTTCAGATCACGTTCGATCAGGAGGGCGACCTGGTGCCCTCGCTGCTGGGCGCGTTCGGCTACAAGGTTGTCACCAGGATCGAATTCGACGACGGCAGCAGTATCACGGTCAACCATACCAACGTGGCCGACTCCCTTCGCGTCGCCGCGGGCGGCACGGCGGGGGATACGCTCTACGTGGCAATCCGTGGAGAGGGGCTTGTCAGCAACGGCGAGGGTGTGTTCGAAAATGTCACGGGCCTCTTTTTCGAGCAGAGTACCTACGGGATTGTGCACGATACTCTGGTCGCCAATATCAGTTGCCGCTACGAACTGTCAATCGAATACTAAGTACGGTCGAGATAATCATTGCGCCGTTGCCTGCCAGCCCTTAATTTTCCCATTTGCAATCGCACTAAGCAACTATTTTTCAGGCAATTAACCTTGTTATGAGTTGCCACCGCCACATAGAGTTCCACCGGGCGATACGGTTGCTGGCCCTGCTGTCCGCAGCTGCCGTCGTTGCCGCTCCCGGCGATACGCTGGCCCAGAGTTTCTGGCGCAAGAACGACCGCAACACGTTTATCCGCAACGTCCAGTTCAACTTCAATATCCCGAGCGCCCGGGCGGTCGGTCTGGGGGGCGCGTTTGTCGCTATCGCCGATGACGCCACCGCGGGCATGGCCAACCCCGCCGGTCTGACAATCCTGACCAAGCCGGAAGTCTCCGCCCACTACAAGATCAGCCGGTTCACTCACGAGGAGACCGCCGGAACTCCCGAGGAAAACGATAGACGCAGAGAGTTCACCAACGACGTGGGCAGCCAGAGCTACCTCTCGCTTGTTTATCCCTACGAGAATTTCTCCTTCTCGTTCTACCGCCAGGAGTTGATCAATTTCGAAAGCAGCTTCAACACTCAGGGGTTCGGCAACGTGTTCAGGGAGCGGGACTTAAACCCTCAGCAGTTCATGTTCGGCAACGATACCCGCAGCGATATCGAAGTCAACAACTGGGGCGCCGCGGTGGCTTACAAGCCCAACAAGTTCGTCTCCGTCGGCATTTCCAGCATCGTGTCCACTCTCGAATTCCGCTTTTTCGAGCACCTGTTCCAGGAAGCTAACGATTCCCGGCGCGAGCGCGTGTTCAGCGTAACCTCCGACAGCCGCGACACCCGCTACAGCGTTAACCTGGGCCTGAAAGTCGAACCGGTGGACTACCTGACATTCGGCGCGGTGTACCGCAGCGGTCCGCGGTTCGAGATCACCAACACGATCGAGGATATCGACCGGGCGGCGGTCACTCCGATTGTCCAGGGCAACGAGGAACTGGTCTTCAAGGTCCCGGACGTCTACAGTGTCGGCCTTGCTCTCCGTCCGCTCAACAACCTCACGCTGTCGCTGGATTTCGTGCGCGTCGAATACCACGACATGATCGAGGAGCTCGACCGGAATCTTAACGAGGACGATGTGGCCGTGCGGCTCGATGAGTTCCCTTACTCCGGGTTTGTCGATGGCGACGGGATCGACGATCTCATCCTGGCCAACGCTACTGAAATTCATTTCGGCGCCGAGTACTACTTCCTGCTGGGCGAGTGGCTGGTGCCCGTGCGCGCCGGATTTTTCACCGATCCCGCCCATGTGGTCTATACCACCGTGGAAAACGAGACCCTGCGCAGGCTGTTCCCCCGCACCAAAGATGAGATTCACGGCACGTTCGGATTCGGGTTCGTGCTCCAGAATAAAATCCAGCTCGATGCGGCGGTCAATTTTTCATCCAGTGTTACCGAGGCCCTGCTGTCGGCCGTATTCCGGTTTTAAGTGGAATTGATATGCGTGCCCTTCAGATCATAGCCGTGTTTCCCGTATTGTACGCCGTGGTTTTCACTCCGGGACTCAGGGCGCAATCCACCTGGTATTCCGCCTACGAGACCGCTCTGGAGGATATCGCCGCCGGCCGCTGGGAACAATCTGTCGAACATCTACGCCAGGCGCTGGAAATCAAGCCCGATCCTGAATTGAATGCCCGAACCTACGGAGTCTGGCGCCGCGATTACCTGCCGTTTTACCATCTCGGCCTGTCGTTTTTCAACATGGGAGAATATAAGCTTTCGACAGAGCATTTCGACCGCTCGCTGGCCGCGGGCATGGTCGAGCGCCAACCGGAACTGCTCAAACAGCTCAGCAGCTACCGCCAGGCTGCACTCGACAGGACTGCCGGCGCCGGCCCGGACAGGGAAATGGCGCGCCGGATCGAGGAGGAGTTCAACCGGGGGCTCCAGCTCGAACGTCAGGGGTCTCTGGACGAAGCGCTGGTGAAGTTCGAGAGTGTGCTGACACTCGATCCGGGCAACGCACTGGCCACGGAGCACATGCTCGAAATCAGGGAGAAAATCGCGGCGCACGACTCCCTGCTGGCCCGGGAGCAATTGATTGCGGAACTGATGGATTCCGGTTACGGCCATCTGGAAGGCGGCCGCGATGAGGAAGCTCTCGAGTATTTCCGGCGGGTAGTCCGGTTCGATCCCGCCAATCCGCGGGCGCTGGCTCTCAGCGACAGCCTGGGAAGTATAATCGCCGGGATTGCCGAGCAGCGGCAGCGCCTCGACATGCTGGTCCGGCAGCTTATCGAGCAGGGCCGCAGCGCATTGGCCGGGGGAGCTCTCGAGCAGGCTCACCGTCAGTTCTCCCGCGCAAGCAGCCTGGATCCGGAAAACCGGTCAGCCGCGCGGCTGACCGCCAGGACGGACAGCCTGCTCAATTCCCGCCGGGATAGTCAACGCCAGGAGTTACTGCTGGCCGAGGCGATCAGACTGATTGAACACGACTCCCTGCTGGCCGCCCGCGACTCGCTTGCCAGCGCCCGCCTGCTTGGCCCGGATAGCCGCGCGGACAGCCTGTACGCAGCAATCGAGCAGAGAATAGCCGAGAGGTTTCTGCTGCGCGATATCCCCCAGCTGCTTGTCAGCGGCAGGGCCGATTCGGTAATTCGGCTCCGAAGCGAGGTCTACGATGTTTCCGGCAGCGCGTTCGATGATGACGGGATAGTGAGGATCGTCATTGAGATCAACGGAGAAGTATCGGATCTGTTCCGTCACAGTGGCGGCGGACAGGCCCCGGTGCGCCGGACTTTCGAGCGTCAGATCGAGCTCGCAGCCGGGGTCAACCACCTTAAACTGACTGTCTTCGACGGGCACGGGAAAAGTTTCGCCGCCAGCAGAACCCTGGTCTACAGCCCGCCTTTCTGGAAACTGCCGCTGTTCCTCTATCTTGTCGCACTGACAGTTCTGCTGACCGCCGCCGGCTACTATTATTTCAAGCGCAACACCTTTCACCTGCTGTACAATAAACTCCGCCGCCGGCCGTTCGTCCTGATTTCACCCAACCCTTACATTGTGGGCAACCCGATCCGCAGCCGCGAGATGTTTTTCGGCCGCGAGGACGATTTCCGGTTTGTCAAAAACAAGGTGGACAACGAAAAATACGGCTCCCTGATCGTGCTCTTCGGCGAGCGCCGGGCCGGCAAGACCAGTGTGCTTTACCAGATTCTGGGCGGACGGCTCGGCCCCCGCTTTGTCCCGGTTTTCCTCGATATGCAGGCGATGGCGATCAACAACGACAGCGAGTTCCTGGGCCGGGTGGCCGAAATCACCGCGGACCGGATCGGGGCGAGACTCGCTAATGTGGATCTGTCCGCTTTCGATGACCCTTCGCGCAACCCGTATCCCCTGTTCGAGAAATTTATCGACAGGACCCTGGAGGCGCTCGGTGAGGATCACCTGCTCTTCCTGGTTGACGAGTACGAGTTGATCGAGGACAAAGTGGCCGAAAACAAGATCCGCAAGGAGATTTTCCATTTTCTCAGCGGACTGGTCGAGCATAAGCCGGGCCTGTTCCTGATATTCGCCGGCAACCACCGTCTCCAGGAAAGCCGTCACAGTTTCTGGGAACCCCTGCTGCAGCGCTGCGACTATCGTAATATCAGCTACCTGACTCCCAACGACACCCGTCGCCTGATCCAGGAACCCGTCCGCGGCAAAGTGTTCTTTATCGGCACGACAGTGCGGGACATCATGCGCTTGACCGCGGGCCAGCCGTTCTATACCCAGCTTTTCTGCCGCAGCATGGTGGAACTGCTCAACGCCGAGCGCCGCAATTTCTTCTACGAGGAAGATATCAGCGTCGTGGTCAGGGAAATTATCGACAACCCGCCGCCGCAACTGATCTATTTCTGGGCCGGAATGGATCCTGTCGAGAAACTGGTGCTGAGCACCGTAGCCGAGGTGTCGCGCCACGCCGGCAGTTTCCCGGATCCGGGAGAAATGCTGAGCGCGATGAAAAAATATTCGGCCAGCCTGCCCGAGGACGAGCTAAAGAAAATCTGCGAGTTGATGAGCGTCCGCGAGATACTGGAGCGCGGACCCAAAGAAAGCTACCGGTTCAGGATGGACCTTTACCGTCTCTGGATCCGCGAGGAACACCACCTTTATTCAGTTGCACGGGAATTCGACAGGGAAACAATCACCCGCTGATCATCAGGAGGTTACAAAAATGAATTGGAAATTAAGCTTGCCGGTTGCTGCTGTCCTGCTGGCTGCGGTGATGGCTGCGCCGCTGGCGGCGCAGCGGACGCTGAACGTGCTCGTTTTCGCCGACGCCTACCACTACGGTCCCGCCGGTCACGAACTGGCCCGTGCGCTGGACGACAGCACCAGGGGCCTCGGCCTCAACGCCGATTTCACCAATACGGAAAACGTGCTCTCGCCCAAGTCCCTGAACCGTTACGATGTGCTCGTACTGTTCAACCACAACGATATCACCCGGACCCACGAGAAGAATATCACCGATTTCGTGCGCGCCGGCGGCGGGCTTGTGGCCCTGCATCACATCATCAACAAGGCCAACGGCAATCCCGAGCTAACCCGGCTGGTCGGCGCCTTTTACGAGGTCGACGACGGGATGATCGGCCACCGTGATTTCAATATCGTCAGGATCGAGGGGGTCGAGCACCCCGTACTCGAGGGAATCCCGGAGAAGTTCATGATATACGACGATCAGGACTTCCGGATCCAGTTCTACCCGGGTCAGGAGGTCAACCGGCTGCTGAGCTGCGATATCCGGGACAACGGCGAGCAGAACGACTGCGGCTGGACCCGTACCGAGGGCGCCGGCCGGGTAGTGTTCCTCAGCCCCGGCGACCCGGTGGCTCGCAATCCGTTCGTCAACAACGAGCCGCTGTTCCAACTGATACTGAACTCGATCCGCTGGACGGCGGGCAACTGACCGCTCCTGGAAGGCACGGCGCATGTTCTGTCCCAAGTGCAACGCGGAAAACCCCAACAGCAACTGGTATTGCGACAGTTGCGGCAGCAACCTCCGGGAACCGCTCGCCAATGAAACGGCGGCTGATAAATCCCCGGCAAGCGGCCGGGGTAGGTCCGAAACGGGAACTGAAACATTTTTCGCCGGACGCTACCGCGGGCTGGAGAAAATCGGCGACGGGGCGATGGCGACTGTCTACCGGGCCACCGACACCGAACTGGACCAGGTGGTTGCGCTCAAAGTGCTCAAGACAGACCTGGCCGCCAACGATGACTTCATCGCCCGGTTCAAGCGCGAGATCTCACTCGCCCGCTCGATCACCCACCCCAATGTCTACCGGATTTACGATATCGGGACCAGCGGCAGGGTACAGTTTATCAGCATGGAGTATGTGGACGGTATCGAACTCAAGCAGCAGATTACGGACAACCGGCCCTCGATCGAGGAAGCGCTCAGGATCACCCGCCAGATCTGCCTGGCGCTCAGGCAGGCCCACCTCAAATGTATTATCCACCGCGATCTCAAGCCGCACAATATCATGGTTGAAAAAGACACGGGACGCTGCGTGGTGATGGATTTCGGGATCGCTATCGGCGAGCAGTCCAGTTCGATCACCCAGACCGGCGTGTTTGTCGGCACTCCCGAATACATCTCTCCCGAGCAGGCGGGCGGCCGGCCCCTGGACCACACCACCGATATCTACTCCCTGGGCGTGATCATGTACGAGCTGCTCACCGGCAAACTGCCGTTCGGACCCGGGCGCCCGCTTACCGTGGCCATGCAGCATA
>VRUH01000003.1:99781-135894 GCA_019456185.1 Candidatus Glassbacteria bacterium
CATATCAACGACATCCCGATCGCCCCCTCAAAGCACAACCCCGAGATTTCGCGCAGGCTGGAAGGGATAGTGCTCAAGGCGATGAACAAGGACCCGCTCAAGCGTTACCGGGACGCAGCGGAGCTGCTGGCGGATATCGATTCGCTGCTTGGCGGCGAGAGCGAAGATGAACAGAGCGCTCAGCCTCCCGTTCGCATCAGTGTCAATCCTTATCTCAACCGCAACATGATCCGGGACAGGAAGTTTTTTTATGGCCGGCGCAAGGAAGTAACGACGATTTATTCCAGGATCGGGGCGGCGCGCCCGCAGTCGGTCTCGATAGTCGGCGAGCGGCGGATCGGCAAAAGCAGTTTGCTGCATTTCATCAACGATCCGGGAAACCGGCTGAGCTACCTCGATGAATCTGCCGGCTATATCTTCCTGTTCCTCGATTTCCAGGAGAAACGCCGGGGCACTGTCGACGAGTTTTTCGGCTCCCTGCTCGAACTGCTGGCCCAGGAAGCGGACGACAAGCTGGAAGAGCTTCCGGAAGCCGGCTACGATGGTTTCAAGCAGGCCTGCGAGCAGATCGACGAGGAAGGCCTCAAGCTGATCCTGCTGTTCGACGAGTTCGAGGCGATAACGAAAAACCGCAATTTCGAGCCGGAGTTTTTCGCTTTCCTCCGTTCGCTGGCCAATAACTACAACGTGGCCTATGTCACCAGTTCCGTCAAAAATCTTCAGGAAATGTGCCACAACCGTGAAATCAGCGACTCGCCGTTCTTTAATATCTTCTCCAACCTGAATCTCGGCGCTTTCAGTCTTCAGGAAGCGAAAAAATTCGTGGCCGAACCCAGCCGGGCCTGCGGCAATCCTCTGGAGGAGCATTTCGAGACCATTGTCGAACTGGGCGGCTATTTTCCGTTTTACATGGCGATCGCCTGTTCCAGCCTGTTCGACTTCGATTTCGAGCATGCCGACCCGCGCAAAACAGTCCTGGAAAATGTGGAGGAGCAGTTTCTCGAGGAAGCAGGGATGCATTTCCAGTTCATTATCGACAGCCTGGGGCCGGATGAACTGAAAGTCTGCCGCAAGCTGACCGAGGGTGTCCAGCTGGACTCGATAGACCACTTCGTGATCAAGGGCCTGCTCCGCCGCGGTTACCTTATTCCCGGCGACAGCGACCGCGAGTACAGGCTGTTCAGCCGCACGTTCGAGCGGATGCTGGGAGATGAATTGCTGAAGCGGGAAAGCTCTTAAAGCAAAACTTGATGGACGGCCGGTTAAAAAGTTGAATTTAAGTGATATAACCCTTGACTGCGCGCTTGATCCTTGATATGCTGAAATTAAGTTGACCAGCCCGGCCAAGCCCCCCCTGCCCGTCAGCCCGGCCGCAGCCGCCGGAAGTCAGTGAACCTGTATGATTTTTTTGCTGTATTCCCCGCTGGTTGTATATTATTCTTTAAGTTTGTTACTATTACCGCAGAATCTTACTCAAAGCCACTCAGCGCACCGGGACCGGCATGTCGGAGATACTTGACAACCTCGGCGGAATCATGACCGCCCTGATCGACATACTGCTGGTCGCGACGTTTATCTATTATGTCCTCTACCCGCTCAAGGGCACGCGCAGCGCCAGAATCGCAATCGGGATCGTGTTCCTGATCCTGCTCTATTATATCTCGAACCGTTTCCAGCTCCAGACCATGGCCTGGCTTCTGCAGAACTTCATGGGATATATCGTCCTGGTGGTGATCGTGATTTTCCAGGCGGATATCCGTAAGGCGCTGGCCACGTTCGGGCGCAACCCGTTTTTCGACTTTTTCCATCTCGGCAAACATGATATCGGCTACCTGGTGGAGCTCCAGCGGGCGGTTAACCTGATGGCCCAGCGTAATATCGGCGCCCTGATCGTTATCGAGCGGGAGTTGGAACTCAAGAACCTCGTGGACATCGGCTCCCGTCTGGACGCAGAGGTGCGCAGCGAACTGCTGCTCTCGCTGTTCAACACGCGCAGCCCGCTTCACGACGGGGCCGTAATAATTTCCGGCAACCGGATCGCCAATGCCGGCGCTATTCTGCCGTTGACCAGCCGCACGGATATCAGCAAGGAATACGGCACTCGTCACCGCGCCGCTATCGGTCTCAGCGAGGAGTGCGACGCCGTGGTCGTGGTGGTCAGCGAGGAGCGCGGAACGGTGTCGATCGCCCTGGACGGACAGATCAGCAAGCTCGATACCGCCCTGGAGCTGGAGAGAAGGCTTAAACCGCTGTTGAAATATTGAGCGTGAGTTTTTCGGAGTCTCGATGAACCTGACCCGCAACCTGTCGTTGAAAATGATCAGCCTGCTGATCGCTGTGTTCCTCTGGCTGACTGTGACCAGCAAGGAATACCGTTACGGCGATTTCACCATCCCGCTGGAGCTGAACGGCCTGCCGAAAAACCTGGTGGTCACCAGCACGTCGTTTGACGGCCAGGAGGTGAACAATGTCACCGCGCGGGTGCGGGCCAGTGAAACCCTGATCCTCTCCCTGGGCGAGCGCTCGATGTTCCTGAGCGTGGATATCTCCGGAATGGGCGTGGGCAGCCACCCGGTGCAGCTTACCGAGCAGATGGTGATGGGCCGGCCGCCGGGGGCGGAAATTACTGTAATCCCGCGGGCGGTCGAGATCGATATCGAACAGTTGATGATTCGTCACGATGTGGTAGTCAACGCCGAAATACTGGGCAAACCCGCCGAGAACTACGATATCACCTCGATCCGCTCCGATCCGTCTATCGTCAGGGTCAGCGGTCCCGGCAGCATTGTCGAGGAGATCGACATGGTCAGGACCCAGCAGATCAATGTCGACCGGTTGACAGAGATTACGCTCGACCGCCAGGTCCGTCTGATGCCGCCCAATCCGGCGGTGAACCTCTTTCCGGAAACTGTCAACCTGCGGATCAGGATCGAGGAAAAAAGCATCTCGCGCAAGTTCGAGCAGGTGGAGATTAAGATCCGGGGGGCCGAATTCCAGACCAGGATCAACCCGTCGCGGCTCGACGTCTGGGTCCAGGGGCCGATCTCGCAGATCAAGGACCTGACTGTCGAGGACCTGGCCGCCTATGTCCTGCTCGATGGCGACGAGGCGCGGGGCGAGAATATCCGCATGGACCCGCAACTGGACGTCAGCTCCGGAGATTCAGTCTCCAGAGTCATGCTGGAGCGGTTTTCCCAGAGCTATGTCGACGTACTGGTAACCTCGAAACCACTGGAATGATCCCCCCGCGGCTGATTCCTCAGCCGGCGGGGCAACCGCTCACCCTGTGATCAGATCTCCTCCCCATGCATCTGCGCGCAAGGACACTCCTGTTTCTGATTGCCGCCTGCATGTATTCGATCCTGCTGTTTATTATCGCCAACTACCTTCCCCTGATCACCAACGGGGCGGCGCAAATTCTGACCTGGGTTGTCTATGCCCGGATTGTGCGGGGCCTGGTCATTTTCCTGGCGGCGGTGCTCATCTATATCGTTTTCATCCGGTTCACCCTGATCCCCCGGCGTGGCCTGTTCCTGCTTCAACTGGTCCCGTTTATTGGAGTCACCGCCTGGTTCGTGAGCCGTCTGGGCGAAAGTGTCAACGAATATGTCCATTATCCGCAGTACGCCGCCTGCGTTCTTGTCTGGTTCGCCGCACTGACCCGCCTGCGTTGTGAAACCGGGCATTCGGGAGGATTTGCGGCCCGGCTGATCGGCAAAGCAGGTCCGCTGGGCGGAGCGCTGGCAATCTCTGTCCTGCTGGGATTTGCCGAGGAAGGCTACCAGTATTTCGCACCACGCAGAACGTTCGACGTTCAGGATATCCTGCTCAATGTGATGGGCGTCTGGCTCGGCGCGATTATTATCTGGACCACCAGGGACAGGCGTGAAGACTGACCCGTGCGCACGCAGGCCAGAATGTTGCCACCGCGCCCGCCAGTGCCTAAATTCAGCGGTGACCGGCGGCCTGGTCCGGCAGAATCATCATTGAACCGCAACCGCGGGAGCAGAAATGAAAACTTTTTTTGCAGTCCTGGCACTTTGCCTGCTGGGCGTCAACCTGAGGGCGGGGGGAAAGGACTCGATCGAGGCGGAACTCAAATTCCTGGACCTTCCCACTTTCCGTACCGGCGAGTCCGGTCCGCTGTGGGGCCGGGTGGTGCTGACTTACAAATCCGACAGGTTGGAACCGCTCAAGGCCCGCGTATCGCTGAAAATTGGTGCCGGGGCAAGCTGGCAGGAAGGCGAATGGATCGACGCCTGGCCCGGTATCCCCTCATCGCTGCCCGTTGCGATCACCCTGGACAGTCCGGAGGCGGAAAACCGGGTCCACACGGCCAGGCTGAGAGTGGAACTCGGCGACAAGGTGGTCCTCTCGCGCCTGGTCGACCTGTTTGTCCGCGAACACGGGATGTTTTTCCGCAGCTACCGCAGCAGGCTCGATGACTCTGTCTATCCCTACGCGCTCTACCTTCCCCAGGGCTACGACTCCCCCGGGCGCTCATGGCCTCTGGTGGTGAGCCTGCACGGTGCTTATTCCAACTACGCCAACAATCTCAAGCGCCTGTTCGGAATCGGCAACCGGCCGGGTGAGTCCGATGAACTCGCCCTGCGCTCGTTTCCCACCATGCCCGTACTGCCCCCGGTGGCCGGGATCGTGGTCTGCCCCTGGGGCCGGGGCACGATGAGCTACCACGGACCAGGCGAGCGGGACGTGCTCGACGTGCTGGAGATTGTCCGCGAGCAGTACGCAGTCGATCCCGGACGGATCGGCCTGACCGGCTTGTCGATGGGCGGTAACGGGACCTGGGAGATGGCCCTGCGCCACCCGGGAATTTTCTCCGCGGCCGTACCGGTCTGTCCGCCGGCGGACATGAACCTTTCGGACTTCTATGTCGACGTACTCAGCCCTCAGGCCGGCAAATTTCCGTTTATCGAGCAGATTTTCGAGCAGAACCAGATAGCCAACTGGGCGCTGAACGCCAAGGCGTTTCCGATCCATATCTACCACGGCACCGATGACCCGGTGGTGCCGATCCATCATTCCCACGAGATGGTGAAAGCCCTGGCCGAACAAGGAATCGAGGCCCCTCTGTCAACCTTCGACAATGTGGGCCACAACGCCTGGGACCCGGCCTACGAGAACGGCGAAACCCTGCGCCGCCTGATGGGCGCCGTGCGCGAGACTCCGGCCCGCGTGATAGAATTCACCACCTGCCGCTACCAGCACGCCCGCTACCAGTGGCTGGAAATCACCAGGTTCGAGACATATGGCGACTATGCGGTGATCAACGCCATCTGGAATCCCGATAACAAAAAAATCACACTGCAGAAAACAACGAATGTGGCAGCGCTGGATATCTATCCCGACGACCTGGGTCTGGAATCTGGAGACAAGCTGACAGTCGGGTTCAGCGGCGGTAACAGTATCGGTCTGACAGTGAAAGACAGCAGCCCGCTTGCCCTGACAGTGTCATGCGACAAGATTCGCCAGGGCGGTGTTAACAAAGCGAATATCAAGCGCAAGGGAGTGGAGGGACCGATCTGGGAGGCGCTCTCCGATCGGGTGCTGCTGGTGTTCGGCACCGGGCCGGGCGGCGAGGAAACTTTACGCCGGACACTGCGGTTTGTCGACTGGGGCGACCTTCCCGATACCCATTTCATTATCCGCCCCGATACGGAAGTCAGCAATAAGGATATGATTGAGAGCCACCTGGTACTGTTCGGCGACGAGCGCTCCAACAAGCTTATTGCCCGGATCAACGCCAAAGCCCCTGTACGTTTCGACGGAGACAAGGTCGTGGCCGGCAAGCACAGCTACCCCCGTGATGAAATCTCGTTCAAGTGCGTGTTCCCCAACCCGCTCGAGCCGGGCCGCCTGGTGATGGTCAACTACGCAGAGGAGTGGGACTACAGCAAGCTCTGGTCGTTCCAGGGAGTGTTCAAGACACTGCCGGACTACATGATCTACCGCCGCGGCGGCACGCGGCCGTTTTCCACCGAGATGCTGGCCGCCGGTTTTTTCGCCGAGAACTGGGACTGGCAGGACTGAGGCCATGAGTTCACCGGGACTGCTGTTCTTCCCCAAATACCGCACAGCGCTGGCCACCTGGCGCCGGACCTCGCTGGGCAAGGCGCTCCCGCTGGCGGTAATCACCCTGCTGTTCTGGGCTCTGACCTACGGGGTGTTCCACCGGATGCTGGTCTATTTCCGCTCCACCGAGGATATCGGCGCCCTGCTGACAGTGAAGCTGGTGTCGATGACCCTGATCAGCTTCCTGTTGATCCTGGTGGTCAGCAACCTGATCTCGGCGTTCAATACGTTCTTTTTCAGCGAGGACCTCTACCTGCTGATCTCAAGCCCGGTCTCCCTGCACCGGATCTACCTGGCCCGGTTCTTCGAGACAATGGTGCATGCGAGCTGGATGGTGCTGCTGATGGCCGTGCCGATATTCGCCGCGCTGGGCCGCGTGTTCGACGCGGGCTGGGAGTTCTACGCCGGTTCGCTGCTGATCGTGCTGCCCCTGGCGATGGTGCCCACGGCGGCCGGGGTGATTGTCGCCATGCTGCTGGTCAACATTTTCGTGGCCCGCCGCACCCGCGATATCCTCTCTTTCCTCTCGATCGCCGTGCTGGGCGGGATGCTGATCGCGTTCCGCTTCCTCAACCCCGAAAAAGCCCTGATCCGCCACGAAATGGACAGCGTGGTCTCATTTTTCAGCTTGCTGCGAAGCCCGGACAGCCCGCTTTCGCCCCATTACTGGGCCGGACGGGTTCTGCTGGACCTGCTGGGTCTTCGCGGCGAGGGCGGAGTCTTTTTCGGCCTGATGCTGGCCGCATCGGCCCTGGGCTTGCTCAGTATCGGCTACTACGTCACTCTGCTCTGTTACCACCGCGGATTCAGCAGAGCCCAGGAAGCAGAGACGCACAGGATCTCGGGCCGCGGCTGGATCGACCGCCTGCTGTCCCTCTACCTCCGGCCCCTGCCGGGCCAGTCCCGCGAACTGGTGATCAAGGACCTCAAGACCTTCGCCCGCGACAAAAGCCAGTGGAGCCAGTTGTTCCTGCTGGGCGGGATGATCGCCGTGTACCTTTACAATTTCTCGGTCCTGCCGCTCGAGCGCAGCCCGATACCCCGCTATTTCCTGGAAGTCGTGCTCAATTTCCTCAACCTGGGTCTGGCCGGGTTCGTGATCGCCAGTATTGCCACCAGGTTCGTGTTTCCGGGAGTCAGCCTGGAGGGCAACAGTTTCTGGCTGCTCAAGAGCGCCCCGGTGGCACTGAAACGGTTCCTGTGGGCCAAGATGTTTGTGCTAACTGTCCCGCTGGTTGTCCTGGGCCAGTTCCTGGTCTTTGTCAGCAGCCGGATTCTTGGTTCTGACAACGGAGTCACCGCGGTCGCCTGTGTCGTGGTGCTGACCCTGACCCTGGCAGTAGTGGCGCTGGGTACGGGCATGGGCGCGGTTTTCCCCCGCTTCGAGGTCGAGAACCCGGCCCAGATCAGCACCGGAATCGGCGGGGTGCTGTACATGATCGCCTCGCTGGCCGTGATCGGCGCCACGCTGGCCCTGCTGGTCCGTCCGGTCCACCATCTGTTGATGGCCGAAATCAGGGAAACAACCCTTACAGCCGGACAGTGGACTGAGGTTCTCGGCTTCTGCGCGCTGATCGCAATCCTGCACCTGCTGGTGGTCAAGTTCAGCATGGACCGCGGTGTTCGCGCCCTGCACCGGATGGAGATTTAACACTCTTCCGCCAGTTGTACCATGGGATTGAGAGCAATGCCCGGGCGGGCGGCGCCTGTGCATCCGCACAGGCGTGCCTGACGGCACGCGCGGACTATCGTACGCGCGCCGCCCGCCGATGGCTTGGACTATAAAAAATCGGATTTATCATCTCATTGGTAGCCAACGGAGAACCGAAATGACCGAGCTTGATAACATGCTGGCCGTACTCGCTGGTGAACGTCCGGGCCGTTTCCCTTACACTCCGATGGGCCACTGGAACCGTCACGCCATACGCAAGCTCCTGCCCGCAGACTGCTATCACGACCATATCTACTGCCTGCCTGAGGATAGCTGGGAACAGTCCGACCGCGGCAGTTCCAGCCGCGAGGCGTCGGTGAACTACGCCCGCTTCATGGGAGTCAGCACACTGGGCGTGGGCAAGGGCGGGGCGATGCCGTTCGGCCATGGCGGCCCGGCGGAGATTATCGGTGAACTGGAAGTTCGTGAAGCCGACGGCCGCGAGATTTATCGGTTCGAGGGCGGAAGCCGCCGTCTGGTGCGTTACGACCCCTACTCGGTCCGGTACGGTCTCACCTTCCCGATTCGCACTCACGGGGACCTCGATGTCCTTGAGCTGCCCGACCCGCACGATCCGCAGCGCTGGGTTGACGTGGAGGGCGATGTGGCCGCGTTCGAGGCTGCGGGGGTGATGCCGGCGGCCAAGATCATGGGCTTTTTCAGCGGTATCCACAACAACTTCTACGATTTCGAACCGCTGCTGCTCGACTTTTTCGACAACCCGGAATTCGTCCAGCGGCTCACGGACACGCTGGCCGAATGGAGTCTGGCCTGTGCGGAGGAAGCCCTGCGCCGCGGGGTGAAATTGATCGAGGTCTGCGACGATCTCGGCACTCCCGAGGGCATGCTGATCAGCCCGGAGCAGTTCGACCGCTTCTATCTCGCTCATTACCGCAGTCTTGTCGAATTGTGCCACAGCCACGGTGCGTTCGTCCATATGCACAGCCACGGCAATATCGTGCCGATCCTGCCGCAGCTGATCGAGGCCGGCGTGGATATACTCAACCCGTTCGACCCCCATGAGGTGCCGGACCTCGACGAGTTGGTGGAGCGTTTCGGCGGCGAGGTGGTCCTCTGCGGGTTTATTCCCAGCGACTATTACCTGCTGGAGCGCGATGAGGATATCGAGGCCCTGTTCGCCCGGGCGGCGTCACTGGGCAGACGCTGCAAGCGGGGCTATATCCTGATGGAGCACGGGTATCCGGAGGATCTCACGCCCCAGCGCTTCCGGCTGATTCTGGACCTGGTGGAAAAATACCGCCGCCTGAACTGACTTTGTCCTCACCCTGCGTCCACGCACTGATTTAGTGAGTGTTGGACCCGGAAAAGCTGACGGGGTTCGAGGCCGGAGCTGACTGGCGGAGCAGACATCTCAGTTTTTCGGCTACCGGCTACTGGAACCGGATCAGCGGGGCAATCGTCAACGAGATGTGCGAGCTGCTCGACGGCGGCGGGTCTGTCGAGAACCTGGATGCGGCCGCGCGGGGAGGCTGACCAACGTGATAATCGAGGCGGCCTGCCGCAGCAGCCGGGATAACGTTACCGTGGAAGTTGACACCTCAGAGGGGAGACTGAGCAATGAGACGCAAGGAATTTTTCACCACCGCGGCGGCCGGGCTGACTGCGGCTGCCGCGGCGGACGGCGCAGCCAACGAAAGCGAGGGGCCGGTGCACATCGTCAGCCTGAGTTTCGATGACGGGTTCCGCAAATCGTTCACCCGCACGGCGGAGATCTACGAGAAGTTCGGGCTCAGCGCCTGTTTCAACATTGTCGCCTCGGGCTCCGACCCGGACACCGAGTTCAGCGACTCCTACGCGACCAAACACCCGATCGGCGGCTGGGAGCTGTGGAACGAGCTGGCCGACCGCGGCCACGAAATCATGCCCCACGGCTGGCGGCACGCCCACCTTCCCGACATGCCGCTGACCGAGGCCCAGGGCCTGGTCCGCCGCTGCCTGGACCGGTTCAGCGAGAAACTGCGCGGGTTCGACGCAAAAAAAAGCGTGTTCAATTTCCCCTACAACCAGAGTTCGCCGGAACTGGAAGCCTGGCTGCCCGAGGTGGTGCTGGCGTTCCGCACCTCCGGCGGCGGGATCAATGCCCTGCCGGGTAAAGACACCGTGAAGATAACCACCGAGGGCTACGGGCCGGACAACTCCGAGGAGCACCTGGACAGGCGGCTGGCCGAGTTCACCGCCGGGCCGAGTGGCTGGTTCGTGTATAACCTGCATGGCCTGGACGAGGAAGGCTGGGGGCCGATCCGGGCCAGTTACCTGGAAAAACTGCTGGCCCGGCCGCTGGATCAGCCGACCGTGCGGATGGTACCGGTGGGGCGGGTGCTGATGCAGAGCTAAGGGATAAGGCACTTTGTTGTCTGTAAGTTGTGATGTTTTTGTTCCGAGCGATGTACGCAGGGGCGACGCATGCGTCGCCCCTACTTTTCCTATCAATTAAGTTCTTCTCAAGCTGAACACTCAATCCCGCCCCATCAGCCGCAGGACCTCCAGCAGATCGAAAATGTCCACGTCGCCGTCGGAGTCCACGTCGTGGGTGGCCGCCGCCTCCGGGTCGCCGAGGGCGCCCAGCACCTCGAGCACGTCGAAAATGCTCACCCGCCAGTCACCGTCCAGATCGCCGGGCTTGTTCAGCGCCACCGTGAGCGTGTATGAATCCAGCGGCGCTCCCGCGGGCAGGCTGTAACTCTCCTCCCCGTCACCGCTGACGAAGAAGTAGTAGAGGATCGTGCTGTTCAGCGGCTGGGCGGGCAGGCTGCCCACGTAGCGGCCGTCAACCAGCACGCACTCCACCCCGCCGCTGAAAGTCTCGCCGTCCAGGCTGTAGACGATCTCCACCAGCGGGTTGTCGATCACGGGGTTCAGCTCCACCCACAGCTCGTATGTGCCGGTCGTTTCCGTGAATGTCTCGTCGCCGATCGAGTTTTTGAACACGGACAGGGTCGCGGCCGAGCCGCTCAGCGCCACCGTCAGGCTGGTATCCGCGCCGGTGACTGTCACGGTCCCGTCGTAACTGCCGTCGGCCGTGGGCGCGAACGTGACTGTCACTTCCTGGCTGTCTCCCGGAGCGACCGCGGCCGCCGAGGGCGAGACCGAGAACGCCGGGGAGCCGCTGAGGGAAATCGAGGCGCTCAGCTCGGCGTCACCGTTGTTGTAGAGCGAGAACGCCCTGCTTGACGATGAGCCGGTGTTCACCGCGCCGAAGTCGATCTCCGCGGCCGACAGCGCCGGCAGGGGCGCGGCCTGCGGATTGAACGTGCGCACCCGCGCGCGGATATTGATATCCCCGCCCGCATCGCTGGTGCTGATCCCGTCGTAGAAAAACACGCCGTCACTCGATGTATACGAGCGGCCGGAGTGCTCGCCGTAATGGTCGTAGGAGACGGAATACGCCTGGTTGTAGATCAGCAGGCTGACAAAGAAATCCTGGCCCGCGCCGAGTTGTACCGGTTCCGGGAGTTGAATGGTGTGCCAGCCGCTGGTTTCGATAGAATCGTCATAGACGGCCAGCAGCCCGGAGGGCGTCCAGCCGTTGAACAACGGCGAGGTCAGCGAGGAGTAGATTTCCACCGTGTAGGTGTTGTCGTCTTCCCGGAAGCCGATATCCAGGGCCTCCAGAGAGCCGGAATCCCCGGCGGTGAACAGCACGCCTGCCCAGTAGTCCTCGCCCGTGCCCGGCCCCCAGCCCCAGCCGGAAATCCCCTGCTCGTCGTAAGCGATCCCGTAGCCCTGCTCGACAGCCGGACGGAAATAAGCGCTCATAGTTTCGCCGGGATCGCTGATATTCTCGATAGACACGCCCGTGGAGTTGCCTTCATAGTCACGGCTTGAGGGCGTGCTGTTGCCGTTGAACGTACGGTTTCCCGAACTGCCGGGCCAGGGGTCGCCGTCATCGCCAGGGTTGACGTTGTCGTCCATATCGGTAAACCCGTCGGCCGCCTCGATATCCACCAGCTTGAAAGACTCATCGTCGTTGTTGACTCCGCTGCTGAAGCGCGCCTCGCCGTACCAGCGGATCTCGTCCACGTGGTAGATCAACAGTCCCGGCCCCTCAATAAACTCGTCGAACCCAACCTGCTGGCGGTTTTCGACCAGGAAATAGCTGCTCAGCCGGTGGTCGTCGGCCCAAAGCCGGTAAACATTATCGGCAGTCTCCGCCTGGGTGATGGAGTACTGCCCCTCCTGCTCGACCGTGACCGGGGTCACCCAGCCCATGATCAGCTTGCACCAGGCGGACATGTGCGTGGGGCTAGCCGCATGCTCCCCGTCGCCGCCGTAACTGCCGCCGGCCATCAGGCACCAGTTGCCCAGCCCTTCCGAGTCATCGAAATCAGGCCCTTCCAAATCGCCGGTGCGGTCGTAGAGGTCGGGCAGGCCCAGGACGTGGCCGAATTCGTGGGCGAAAACGCCGATCGGCTGGATTTCTCTCACCCCTCCGCTGCGGCCGTAGATTTCCGGGGCAATCGCCCAGGCGTTGACTTTGATAAATCCGCCGTTGTACGAGATATCGTTGGTGGTGAACTCATTGCTGCCCAGGGTGCTCGAGGCAGGCCAGAGGTTGTCCGGGTCGCCGTAAGTAGTCTGGTTGGAACCCAGGCCGGGGTAGACCACATAGACCCCGTCCACATAGCCGTCGTCGTCACCGGAATTGGGGTTTCCGTCCGGCCCGTCGTTGTCGTACAGGCTGAAATCGACGCTGTCATCGGCGGCGGCCACGGCATCGCGGACAAAGCCGGAGCGGTTGGTGGGGAAATCGGAACCCTGGCCGTTATCGCCGCCGTCGTAGTAGGACTGGGGGTTATCCAGATCGAACCAGCCGTACACCTTGCCGGTCAGCCGGAACTGGCCGTAGGAGATTTCGTCGTAGTAATCCGAGAGTGACCCTGTTGGATTTTCGCCAAACAACAGAGCGGTAAACTCCGCCGCGTTGTGGGTAACCGAGGCGTCGCTGTAGCGGCCGAGAATCACCGGCAGGACAAACTGGGCCTGGTCCAGCGCGGCCAGAGTGGTACGTCCGGCGGCGATCTGTTCGCGAATGAGCCGCCGCTGCCCCATCCGCTGTACCCAGCCGGGGTCGCCGTAACGGACACTGTCGCGGCCGGAGAGGATCTCGTCCCAGAACCCGGCGGGGAAACCGCCGCTTTCCGGCGGAGTGATGGCCATCAGGGGTACGTTCGCCAGCATAACCAGCAGAATCATTATCAGTTTGACCGGACGAGCCATCCACCAACCCTCGCTTCCATGGATAAATATGACAGAACAGATCGAGTATGCTAATTGCCCACCAGCCGATGGGCGAGCTGGTTCAGGTATTCCTCGATCGCGGTGTAGCCCGAGGGCCTCTGTTTGTTATAATCGAAGGGGTCTTCCGCATCCAGGCCGTTCAACTTCTCCCATTCATCTGGCATCCCGTCGTTGTCGGTATCCGGCGGTTTCGTAGCCGCTATCAGCCCGGCCATCAGATCCGGTATATTGCGGCGGCCCCAGCTTCCGGTCCCTGCTTTTACATCCTCGATCACCTCGCGGGTAAGGATATCGCGCGGAAAGCAGCCGGCGCGCGCCAGCACCAGCTCATAGGCTTCCCGTGGATCGTGAGTGGTGATCCCGGGTGTGGGCGACGGCCTCTCCGCCTTGTCGCCTTTTGCCGCGTAATAGGCCAGGCCGGGGTGCTTGTCCTTTTCGGCCCACGGGTCCTGGATCATACCCGTGCCCTCGATCCAGTTATCGCGAAGGTAGTAGTGTCCGCCGTCGCGGAAGCAGAACGGGAAAATTTGCGGATCGCTGGGGCCGCGCTTGTAGTAGTTGCCGATGATATTGAACGCGATTGCGTTGGTGGCGTTATCGTGCAGGAAACCATCTCGGAAATTATAGACCACGTTGTTGATCACATCGGCCGGGCCATTGGCCACTGCCGGGTTGCGGCGCTTGTGATGGGCGAACAGGTTGTGGTGGACCGAAATCCGGTGCCCGTTGGGGCCCTGGATCAATCCGTAGTTGTGCACGCCCTCCTCGTGGCCGGTGGTGTCGCCCTCGTCCACCGTGCACCACTGGACCGTGACATCGCTGGCGGTGAACACGTCGATAGTCTCATCACTGCCCCAGGCGATACTGAGATGGTCCAGCATCACCCGGCGGGCATGGGAAATCCTGATCCCGTCACCGCTCTGGTTAAGTTTTTCGTTGGGGTCGGGGCGGATACGCAGGAAACGGATCACCACGTCCTCGATCTTGCGGCCGCGCGGCACGTGGTCGGTGGCGATCAGTCCCTTGATCGTGATTCCAGCTCCCGGCGCGCTCTGACCGGCAATCGTCACCTGCCCGTAGTCCAGATAGACAGTGCCGGGGATCACGCCGCTGGTGTCGAACACGACAATGCGGGGACCCGGAGTGCTGAGCGCGGCCTGAAGGCTGCCAGGGCCATCGGTGTTGAGATTGGTGACATGGATCACTTTCCCGCCGCGGCCGCCGGGGGTCGTGCCGGCGAAACCCTCCGCGCCGGGGAACGCGGGGATTTCGGCTGAAGCAGCCTCTGGCGCTATCCCGACCAGCAAGGTAAAAACAGAACCAATCACGAAAGCCTTTTGCGAGGTCACTCCCTGAGCTGCCCTTCTCCGGTGACCACCCATTTGTAGGTGGTCAGTTCCACGAGACCCATCGGGCCGCGGGCGTGGAGCTTGTCGGTGGAGATACCGATTTCAGCGCCGAGGCCGTACTGGGCGCCATCGCTGAACCGCGTGCTGGTATTGACCATCACCGAGCTGCTGTCCACCCTGCAGACAAATTTTTTCGCAGTGTCCTTATTGCGGGTAATAATGGCGTCGGTGTGGTGCGAGCCGTATTTCTCGATATGCTCCACCGCCGCGTCCAGCCCATCGACAACCCTGACACTCAGAATCATGTCCAGGTACTCGGTGCGCCAGTCCTGCTCGGTGGCTGAGCCGGCAGAGGGCACCAGCGCACGGGTACGCTCGCAGCCGCGAAGTTCCACGCCCGCTTCCTCCATGCGCCCGGCAAGGCCGGGGAGAAACCGGTCGGCCACCGCGCTGTCCACCAGCAGGGTCTCCATCGCGTTGCAGACGCCGGGGCGCTGGACCTTGGCGTTGAACGCCACCTCGGCGGCCATCTCCAGGTCGGCTTCGCCGTCCACGTACACGTGGCAGATCCCGTTGTAATGCTTGATCACCGGAATCGTGCTGTTTTCCACCACCCGGCGGATAAGCGCCTCGCCGCCGCGGGGGATAATCAGGTCGATATATTTGTCCGCTCTCAGCATCTCGCCCACGGCCTGGCGGTCAACAGTGGGAACGAGCTGGACAGTGGCCGCCGGCAGGCCGGCGGACTCGACAGCCGCACTCATCACGCGGGCCAGGACCAGGTTGCTGTTGATCGCCTCGCTTCCCCCGCGCAGGATCACGGCGTTACCGCTCTTGAGTGTCAGCGCGCCGGCGTCGACAGTCACGTTGGGCCGCGATTCGTAGATAATCCCGATAACCCCGATCGGAACCCGCATCCGGCAGATCCGCAGGCCGTTGGGACGGTCCCGGCTGTCGAACGTACCGCCGACCGGATCGGGCAGGCCGATCACCTCGCGCACCCCGTCGATCATCGAGTCGATCCGCTTGTCGCTCAGAGCCAGCCTGTCCAGCATCGCCCCTGTCAGCCCGTTCTCGCGCCCAGCGGCCAGGTCTTTTTCGTTCTCGGCCTGGATTTCCGCCCGGTTTTCCTCCAGCGCCACGGCCACCGCCTCAAGCGCCCTGTTCTTCTCGCCGGTCGATGCCACTACCAGCCGCGCGGCGGCCTCCCGTCCCGCCTGTCCCATCCGCTCTACCAGTTGCATGATCTCGCTCATCGATTCTCCCGGTTCGCTGCCGCAGATACTTTAAAGTATTTATTACCTATGAATTACTCCGCGGCAGAGCCGCTAGGTATCTGAGTTAAATCTGCCTGAATCCCATATTCAACCCGTCGAGGAAACTTGAAGTATTTTTCAAATGTTTCTTTCTGCTTTTGTTTCGGCAAAAGCAGCAAAACCATTGGGGGTGAGCGAACTCGCATTTACTCAATCTCTTCAGCGACCAGTGAGTGTAATAGGTAAAAAACTCCGCTCCTCCGTGCAAGGCACGCTGAAAGCGAATCGCACTCCCGGCCCTGTCGCTCCTGCTACCTCCACTGGGATACGACTCTTCTTCACGCTTCCTTTTTGCCGGCTCAAACATGCGCGGCCCCCGGAAAAACCCTCCTCACCCGGAGTCTCAGGCAGTGTCCCAGCCAAAGGTTGGCTCTCCCCGTAGGGGCGAACCTCGTGTTCGCCCGGTGTCCGCCCGCGCGCAAGTACCTCCCCGCGGCAAGACGAGAGGAATGCTTTTCGAATAAATTATATTCCGCTCAGTTGCGCTTTTCCAGCAGGACCAGATTGTCCTTGTGGATCACTTCCTCCGGTCCGTCGTGGCCCAGCACTTCCTCGATCTGCGACGAGTGCAGGCCCTTGATCCTGCCCAGGTCCTCGGCGCTGTAGGAGGTAACCCCGCGCGCGAACGGCGCCTCGTCCGCTGCAATCGCGATATCGACCACGTCTCCGGACCCGAAAGAGCCCTCGATACCGGCGATCCCGCTGGAGAGCAGGCTCTTGCCGTTCTCGACCAAAGCCCTGCGGGCGCCCTTGTCCACCAGCAGGCGGCCGCGCGAGCGGCTGGTGAAGGCAATCCAGTGCTTGCGCCGCTGGAGTCCGCCCGCCCTGGGTACGAACAGCGTGCCCACGTCGCCTCCCTCGACAATCCCGACCAGGTCAGGGCGGATTCCGCCGGCAATGACGCACCACACGCCGGCCTTGCCAGCCAGGGAGGCCGCCTCGAGCTTACTGCGCATTCCGCCGATAGCCAATCCGCTCGACTTGCCGCTGGCCCCGCGAATCAAATCTCCGGTCACTTTCTCCACCACCGGGATTCTCGTCGCCGTCCGGTCTTTCTCCGGGTTGGCCGTGTAGAGACCGTCGGTGGCGGTGAGCAGCACCAGCAGGCCGGCGTCGATTATCCCCGCCACCTGCACGCTCAGGGCGTCGTTGTCTCCGTATTTCAGCTCCCGTACGGCCACGCTGTCGTTCTCGTTGACCACCGGCAGCACTCCCATGCGCAGGAGGCTCTCGAACGTGTTCTGCATGTTGACATAGCGGTAGCGGCTCTGAAGGTCCGCCGCGGTTACCAGCACCTGTCCCACCTGACGGCCGTGGGTGGCGAAAGCGTGCTCCCACATCTTCATCAACTGCACCTGGCCCACGGCTGCTACCGCCTGACGGTCCGGGATCAGCCGGGGATAGTTTTCCACGCCCAGCCTGCCCATCCCCGCGCCGACAGCTCCGCTGGAAACCAGCACCGTGGCGATTCCCTGGTTCTCCAGCTCGACAATCTGCACGGCCAGCAGGTCGATCCGCTCGCGGACAATCTGGTTGTCGATACCGGTCAGTACGCGGGTGCCGATTTTCACCACCACCCGCTCGATACCCTCGATTTTACGCCTGAGTTTCATTTGTACAAGTAATTTTCCGTCTGATAAAGTCAACCAATGAACTCCCCCCGCAACTGAAACACGAAGCAACCGATTAAATCCATCCGGGTACCATTATCACCAAGCTCGGGGAGTTGCAATATTTTTCGAACGCCTTGTTCTTTCTGCTAAAGATGCGAGGAATTCTTCAGGATTAAAACTGCCGGAAAATCAAGCCCCCAGGCAGTAGACCCGGCCATTCTCCGCGCCGACATATACCATGCCGCCCGCGATCGCCGGGCTGGAAATAATGTCGCAGCCGATCTCGAAACGCCAGGTCAGCCGGCCGGTTTCAAGCTCCAGGCCGTAAAGATAACCGTCCATGGAACCGAATACTACCGTTTTACCTGCTATCGCCGGGCTGGAATAGACAGCATCGTTGGTGCGGTAGCTCCACAACTGACGGCCGGTTTCGGCGTCAAGGCCGTAACAGCGTCCGTCCAGCGACCCGGCGGCCAATATTTTTCCGGCAAGCGCCGGAGTACAGCGGACCGGTCCCTCGGTACGGAACTGCCAGGCCAGCTTGCCTGTTTCCAGCTCGACGGCGTAGAGATGGTGGTCGTCCGAGCCGGTATAGACTATCTCTCCGCCAACGGCCGGAGAGCAGTTCAGCGGCCCCTGGGTCTTGAATCGCCAGCGGCATTGGCCGTCCGTGAGTTCAACGGCGTGAAGGTACCCGTCGCTGGCTCCTGTGCAGACAACGGCGCCGGCCAGTGTCGCGGCATAGCGCAGCTCCCCGTCGCAGTCGTGTTTCCAGAGCAGCGAGCCGTCTGTCCGGTCCAACGCGTAGAGGTGCCCATCGGATGAACCGATCAGCACCTTGTCGTCAACTTCCAGCGGGGAGGCAAACACCGGTCCCAGGGTTTGAAACGTCCAGTATGCGTTCCCGTCATCGGCGGCCAGCGCCCGCAGGCAACCGTCGCGGTTCGACCCGGCGAACACGGTGCTTTCGGCGGCGGACACCGACAGATCACCCTCATCGGAGGTCCGGGACACCCAGCGCAATTTACCGGACAGGCTGTCCACGGCGTAGAGGTTGCCGTCACGGGAGCCGCAGATACACAGACCATCGGCCACCACCGGGCTGGCGTAGAAAATCCGGTCGCCGGTTTCGAGCAGCCATTTAACCCTCTGCGGCTGATCGAGTTCATCGGCCACAAATCCCGTGCGGGATGGGTCGCGGTGAAACATCGGCCAGTCGGACACGACATGTCTCTCCTGTACAATGATATCCGGGAATTCGCCGGTTTCGCCGCGGAAGGACAGCTCAATTCAGGGGCCGAAGCGGCGGAAACTGCGAAAATCCTCGCCCATTACTTCGGAGATGTACTTCAGTACGGATACCGGCCAGACAAATTCGCTGGGAGCCACGATCAGCGCATTGTTTTCGTCATTCAACTCGCGGGAGCGATGACTGGTGATCCTGTCGAACAGGTTCTTCATCATGTCCAGGGATTCCAGCATATTACGCGGAATGTGCTGGCGCTCCACTCCCCGGCCGTCGAGCTTGAGATATGCGCTGCGAAAAACGATCGCCAGCTCGCGCAACTGCGGCGGGATACGGTCCTCATCGCCGTAAAACTCCCGCAGGTTAATCGAGGCATGTTCGTCGGCCGCGATAGTCAGGCGCGGAGATATCCTGACCGTGCCGTCCCAGCGGATTGTCTGCTCCCCTCCCTCGGCGCTGGGAGCCAGTACGAGGTAGTTCAGCAGGGTCTCATCGCTGCTCCGCAATGAGCTTCCCACCCGCAGGATTATGTCCGTTTCGCTGAAAACTTTCTGAACCATTTCCTGCCCGAATTCCATTGCATCCCTTTCTGAGTTGAATACCTCACCCGCAGAACCGTCCATTCAGACTGTAACATTAATACACAATGCGTCTTAATGCAAGCGCGGCAGGGAGTTGGAGGCGATTGACAGCGAAGACATGCGGTTCGACAGGTTCACCGGGTTTGCAAGCTAGATATCACACCCCCGGACTGGTATGCTAATTGCATTTATTCAGCACCGGAAACAACTCCCGCCCGCGGATTCATGGCCGGCGGGCAATTACACGGGATAAACCGGATGAGACCCCTGCGAATTTTCCGCTCATTAGAGCATTTTTTTCCCGTTCTGGGCCTGCTTGTGCTTTCCTGCGCCCCGGACAGCTTCGACTCCCTGCCGCTGAGCCCGCCGGCGGACAACGGGGGCGGCCAGGTGATCGTCAAGCCCGGCGGCCCGGCAGTGGAACTGGATATCAAGCTGGAGGTCAAGGAGGGAAAAGCCCGGGGTTTTCCGGACGGAACGATGCTTGCCGTTGTCAGGGACGGCGATACGAGCGACAGCACCAGCCTCTATATCGACGTCGAGATAACCAACGCGGGCGGCGACATGGTCTTCATGACCAGCGAGGTTGAAAACCTGGTATTAGCCGCGCGGGTTACGTTTGTCGACATCCCCTTCAAGAAAAACTTCAGTTACGGGAAACTCAAGCTGGTGATCGGCTGGACTGACGGCGGTCTTCAGGCAAGCGAGGTCCAGGAGTGGGAATTCGACACCGACAGTACGCTCACTTTCAGCATGCCGCTCACACGCGCCGACAGCTTCAAGGTTGCCGACAACGTGGCGGTCTACGGGGTCGAGCTGGCCGATGATCTCTTTATCCACGCCACCCGCGTGCAGCGGCTGGGCGGCAATGCTCCCGATCCCGAGGATCCTCCAGAGCTGGTTGGTTTCATCAAGCGGATCGATCGTGACGCCGACAGGCTGTATGTCTCCGGGGCCACGGTCGTGATTGCGGATTCCACGCTGATCCTCGATACGGACAGTGTCCAGATTACGCTCGATGACCTCCGGAACGGCTCCAACGAGCTGACAATCACCGGGCTGGCCTGGGGATTTTCGGATTTTATCGGCATGACCGCAAACGGCTGGGAATTCCGCCGGTTCACCGTCTATGTGGCTGAACCTGTCTCACCTTAACTTGTCCGTATCCCTGCAATCCTCCCAGGCTCCTTAAAAAGCTGCTTCCAGGCCTTGACAGCCACTAATTTTTTTTATAAAATAAGTCGTATTTTCCCCGGCTCAGAATGCTTGCAATCATCTATCGCATTGTTTTTCGGTGTGTTACAAGCTCATCAGCTTGGATTTACGAGTGATTCGCAGGAGGCTCCATGCAGCGCTACTCGTACCACAGCGATTCGCTGGACGATGATTACGACGATTTCGAGGAAGAAGAACTCGAAGACGATCTGCTCGAAGATGATATCGACTACGAAGACGAGGACGAGGAGGATTCCGACGACGATCAGTATCTGGAACCGCTGGCGGAAGAAGAGAACGAACACGACGACTACGGCTGAGCGGGGTATTGAGTGTCGAGCCCCCGCCACGGCGCAGATATCCCTTTCCGGCAACCCAGTTGCGGCCTGATACGCCAGATACCGGCGGGGCAAGCCTCGCTTGCCCGTTCAACCGGCGTTAATCTTGACATATCTCCCGAAAAATCTTAATTTTGTGCCCGTCATGCGTTGACCTTTGCCGGCCGGCAAAGTTTAACATCCCGGCGGTTGTCTGAGCGGTCCGGTCTGCCGACCAGCCGCCAGAATAGTTTCCATCTTTTACCGGACACTTCGGTTACTTCCGCGTTGATCACGCAGCAATTCCGCTGGCCGGCTGGTTTGGACAGCGGTTTTTTTGTATGTAAACCGGCGATTAAACGCTGAAGTGGAGATTAAATGCAAGCCTTTGAATACATTGACGGAGAGCTTTACTGCGAGCAGGTGCCGCTGAGCAGGATTGCCGAGGAGGCCGGCACGCCGTGTTACGTATACAGCAGCCGGGCTCTGCTCGATTCCTACGAGAGTTACGACCGCGCGTTCGCCGGGGTCGATCACCTGATATGTTTCGCACTCAAGAGTAACGCCAATCTGGCCGTGGTCCACCTGATGGCCGGACAGGGCGCGGGCACGGACATAGTCAGCCGCGGCGAGCTTTTCCGCTCGCTCAGGGCCGGTGTCCCGGGCGAACGGATAGTTTACAGCGGCGTGGGCAAAACCGAAGATGAGGTCCGCTACGCGCTGGAAAACGGTATCTACTGCTTCAACGTCGAAAGCCTGCCCGAACTGGAAATGATCGACCGGGTGGCGGGCTCGATGGACCTGATCGCGCCGGTGAGCCTGCGGATCAACCCCGATGTGGAAAGCGACACCCACGAGTACACGACCACCGGCAAGAAGGAAAACAAGTTCGGCATTCCCTACGACGAGGCCCTGGCAAGTTATCGCAGGGCGGCAGCCTACGATAACCTCCGCGTGATCGGAATCGATACCCATATCGGGTCACAGATCCTCAGAACGGAGCCGTTCGTGGCGGCCTGCGAAAAAATCGCGCGCCTCTACCGTGAGCTTCAAAGCGTGGGGTTCGAGCTGGAGTTCTGCGATATCGGCGGCGGGCTGGGTATCAGTTATCGCGATGAGGTTCCCCCCACCCCGCAGCAGTTCGCCGAGGCCGTGCTGCCGGTAATCGAACCGCTGGGCTGCAAGGTGGTGGTCGAGCCGGGCCGCTCGATCAGCGGGAACGCTGGTGCGTTGCTGACCCGCGTGATCCATTACAAGCAGACCGCAGGCAAGAATTTCGCCGTGGTCGACGCGGGGATGAACGACATCATCAGACCCAGCCTCTACAACGCTTACCACCGGATCGAGCCGGTGATCCGGACCAATGGACGTGGCGAAGTGACTATCGACGTTGTCGGTCCGATCTGCGAAAGCGGCGACTGGATCGCAAAAGACCGTCCGATGACTGAAATCAGGGCCGGCGAGCTGCTCTGCGTCTACGACGCCGGGGCGTATACCGCCACGATGGCCTCGAACTACAACAGCCGTCCGCGCGGAGCCGAAGTCCTTGTTGATGGCGACCGATGGCGGATCGTGCGCCGGGCGGAATCGCTGGAAGACCTGATCCGCGGAGAGGAACTCTAAGGAGTCGAGCATGATCGATTTCGTCAAAATGCACGGGATCGGTAACGACTATATCTTTATCGAACGCCTGGAGGGCGCCCTTCCCGGCGACCTGCCGGAGCTGTCGCGCCGGATGAGCGACCGCCATTTCGGCGTCGGCGCCGACGGGCTGGTGCTGATTGTCCCCGCCGGCAACGGCAACGCCCACTGCCGGATGCGGATGTTCAATGTCGATGGCAGCGAGGCGGAGATGTGCGGCAACGCTATCCGCTGCGTGGCCAAGCTGGTCTACGAAAGCGGAAAAATTACCGACAACCCGCTCCGGATCGAAACCGGCGCGGGGCTGCTGGAGCTTGCATTGAATATCGAGGGCGGGAAAGTCGGCTCGGTGCGGGTCGACATGGGTCCGCCCCGGCTGAGTCCAGGGGAGATCGGAATCAACTTGCCCGGTGATCGCGCGCTCGAGGTCACGCTGGAGGCCGAAGGACGCGAATTCAGGCTTAACTGCGTCTCGATGGGTAATCCGCATTCGGTGATTTTCCTCGATGAACCGGTCGAGGACTTTCCGGTGGAGCGCTACGGCCGCGCTATCGAGCGTGACCCGCTGTTTGTCGACCGGACCAATGTCGAGTTTGTCAACGTGCTCGGCCCCAATCGGCTTCGCCAGCGCACCTGGGAACGCGGCAGCGGCGAGACCCTGGCCTGCGGCACCGGCGCGGCCGCGGTTGCGGTGGCCGCAATCCTGACCGGGAGAGCCGGTCCCGGCCTGATTCATATCCGTCTCAACGGCGGCGAACTGGAGTTGGAGTGGCGCGAGGGAGAGAACGTATTCATGACAGGGCCCGCCGAGGAGATTTTCCGCGGTTCGTGGCCGGAATGAATGACAGCATACAGGAGTGAAAGTTAAATGGCGGGAGAACTGGTACAGCAGTTTTTTGCGCAGCGAATCGGCGGAGAAAATTTCGGCAGGGACGACACGGTCTACAAGTTCGAGAAGATCAAGCGGGCCAAACGCGCGGCGATCAAGGATCATCCCGGCGTGGAGCTGATCGACCTGGGCGTGGGCGAACCTGACGGGATGACTCCCGCTCCCATCGTCGAGGCTCTCCGCCAGGAAGCGCAGCGATACGAGAACCGTGGTTACACGGATAACGGGATCGGCGAGTTCCGCGAGGCCGTGGCCTGGCACATGGAGCATGTTTACGGTGTCGGCGGCCTGGATCCCGCGACCCAGATCAACCACAGTATCGGCAGCAAGAGCGCCCTGGCGCTGCTGCCCAGCGCGCTGGTGGATCCGGGCGATGTCGTGCTGATGACCGTCCCCGGCTACCCGGTGTTCGGCACCCACAGCGCCTGGTACGGCGCCGAGGTGGTTAACCTGCCGCTGACCGAGGATAACGGCTTCCTGCCTGACCTCGACTCGCTGGACGAGGAAACCGCCCGTCGCGCCAAGGTGCTGGTGATCAATTACCCCAATAACCCCACCGGCAGGGCGGCGACAGAGGATTTTTTCCGCGGGGTGATCGACTGGGCGCACCGCTACGAGGTGGCGATTATCCAGGACGCGGCCTACGCAGCGCTGGTCTACGGCCGTAAGCCGCTGAGCATTCTGTCAATCGATGGAGCGATGGACGTGGCGATCGAGCTGCACTCGCTCTCCAAGAGCTATAACATGACCGGCTGGCGGATCGGCTGGGTCTGCGGCAACGCTGGACTGGTGCAGGCGTTCGCCGAGGTCAAGGACCACTCGGACAGCGGCCAGTTCGCGGCCATCCAGAAAGCCGCCGCGGTGGGCCTGCGCAATCCGCAACTCACCGGGCAGATCGCCGGCAAATACGAGCGCAAGCTGAAACTGCTCTGCGGTGCGTTCGAGAAACTGGGGTACGAGACACGGATGCCCGAGGGCACGTTCTACCTGTTCATGAAAAGCCCGAGGGGGATCGAGGGCGGCCCGGAGTTCCAGACTGCCGAGGCCTGCTCCCAGTGGCTGATCCGCGAGCAGCTGATTTCCACCGTGCCCGAGGACACCGCCGGAGCTTTCCTTCGCGCCGGTGCGACATTTATCGCCAGGGACGAGGAGGATGAGAAACGGATCGCCGGAGAAATCGGCAACCGTCTCAGCGGCAGTAAGTTCGTGTTCTGAGGTCTCCTTTTTTGCATGACCTTGCAAAACACGAATGACCATATCGGCAAAATCTCCAAATTCCAAGGAGGCAACATGTTTTCCGGCTCGATAGTCGCCTTGATCACGCCTTTTCGCGATGGAAAGATCGACGAGCAGGCGCTGGCCGGACTGGTGGATTTCCATGTCGAGAACGGGACCAGCGCGGTGCTCCCCTGCGGGACCACCGGCGAGTCCGCCACCATGAGTCACGAAGAGCACCTTCAGGTTATCAGGATCGTAATCGAGGCCGCCGCCGGGCGCATCCCGGTAATCGCCGGCACGGGCAGCAACAGCACAGCCGAGGCGACCCATCTGACCTCCGAGGCGGCCAGGCTGGGTGCCGACGGGGCTTTACTGGTATGCCCCTATTACAACAAGCCCACCCAGGAAGGCCTGTACCTGCACTATCGCAAGGTCGCCGAAGAGGTCGATATCCCGCAGATAGTGTACAACGTCCCCAGCCGCACCAGCCGGAATATCGAGCCGGAGACGATTGCCAGGCTGGCCGGGTTGAAAAATATCGTGGCGGTCAAGGAGGCCTCCGGCAGCCTGGACCAGGCCAGCCGGATCGCCTCGCTGTGCGATATAACGATCCTCTCGGGCGATGATTCCCTGACCCTGCCGCTGATGAGTGTCGGGGCCAGGGGCGTGATCAGCGTGGCCGCCAATGTGGCGCCCGCTCGCACCGCGGCGTTGTGCAGCGCCTGGCTCGACGGAGACTCCGAGGGCGCGCGCAGGATTCATTACGAGCTGATGCCGTTGTTCAAGGCCCTGTTCCTTGAAACCAACCCGATTCCGGTCAAGGCGGCTGTGGCGGCGATGGGCAAGGTGGCCGAGGAGTACCGTCTGCCGCTCTGCCCGCTTGCCGACTCCAACCGCTCCAGGCTGATGGCTGTGCTGAAAAAGCAGGGTTTGGTCTGAACCGGGCGCAACTGGAACGGGAAAGGATTTGTCCATGATTGAGATCTGTCTTGTCGGCGCCTGCGGCAGAATGGGCAAGCGGATTGCCGCGGCGATTGCCGGCAGCGATGATGCCAAACTCTCCGGCGCGGTCGAATCCGGAGCCCATCCGGAGCTTGGCCGGGATATCGGCGAAGCGGCCGGGTTGGCGCCGGCGGGAGTGGAAGTCACCGACAAGCTGGCCGAAGCTGTTGCCGGCTCATCGGTGGTTATCGATTTCTCCCTGCCCGGCTCGGTGGTCCGCACGGCCCAAACCTGCATCGATAAGCGAGTGCCGCTGGTTACGGGCGTGACAGGCCTGGACAGCGGCCAGGTGGAGGTATTGGAGAAAGCGGCTCAAGAGCTGGCGGTTGTGTGGGCGCCCAACATGAGTGTCGGGGTCAACCTGATGTTCAAGGTGGCCGGCGAGGTGGCCCGCGTGCTGGGCGACGATTACGACGTGGAGATATTCGAGACCCATCACCGGTTCAAGCGCGACGCCCCGTCCGGTACGGCCAAACGCCTGGCCGAGATAATCGCCGAGGCCCTCGGCCGTAACATGGACGAGGTGGGATGCTGGGGCCGCAAGGGGATCACCGGCGAGCGCGACCCCAGGGAAATCGCGGTCCATAGCCTTCGCACCGGAGATGTCGTCGGCGAGCACACGGCCGTGTTCGGCACCCTGGGAGAGCGGTTCGAGATCACTCACCGCGCCCACAGCCGCGACACCTTCGCCCGCGGTTCGGTGGTCGCGGCCCGGTTCGCCGTGTCAGCCAAACCGGGACTTTACGATATGCAGGACGTGCTGGGCTTGCGGTAGCGGTATGTCAACTTTTTGTTCTGCTTAACAACCAACTTCAGTGGCTGTGATTATTAAGGAGGATTAGATGTCCGTCTCACAGTGCGTTTCCCGGATTGAGCCATCGATTACCCTGGCGATAACCGCCAAGGCCAAGGCGATGAAGGCCGAGGGGATCGATGTTGTCGGCCTGAGTGCGGGCGAACCCGATTTCGACACTCCGGACAATATCAAACAGGCCGCGATCAAGGCGATCAACGACGGGTTCACCAAATACACGCCCGCGGTCGGCATACCTCCCCTGCGCCAGGCGATTGCCGAAAAGTTCAAGAAAGACAACGGACTCGATTACGCTCTCGAGCAGGTGATTGTCAATTGCGGCGCCAAGCACTCGGTGTTCCTGGCCGTTATGGCGCTGGTGGACCCGGGCGACGAGGTGATTATCCCGGCACCATACTGGGTCAGCTATCCCGAAATGACCAAGGCGGCGGGCGGAACGCCGGTGATTGTCGAAACCACCGCCGAGAGCGAGTACAAAATTACGGCGCAGCAGCTCAAGGACGCGACAACTCCCAAATCCAGGCTGCTGATCCTCAACTCGCCCTCGAACCCCAGCGGGATGGTGTACTCGCGCCAGGAGTTGACCGAACTGGCCGAGGTGCTCAGGGACAGCAGCGTTTACGTGATCAGCGACGAGATCTACGAGAAAATCCTCTACGACGGCGCGGAGCATGTCTCGATTGCGACCCTGGACGAGGAGGTTTTCTCCCGTACGATCGTGATCAACGGGGCCAGCAAGTGCTACTCGATGACCGGCTGGCGGATCGGCTACGCTGCCGGCCCGCTGGATGTGATCAAAGGGATGGGCAAGCTGCAGAGCCAGGAGACCTCGAACCCCACCAGCATCTCGCAGGTGGCTGCGTTAGAGGCCCTGCAGGGCCCGCAGGACAGTGTGGCGATGATGGTGCGGGCATTCGACGAGCGGCGCAAGTATCTGGTCGGCCGGTTGAACTCGATCGACGGCGTGAGCTGTATCATGCCCAGGGGCGCGTTCTATGCGTTTCCGGATTTCAGCGCCTACCACGGCCGCAGCGCCGATGGGAAAAAGATCGGGGGCAGTGTGGGCCTCAGCGATTACCTGCTGGAGAAAAGCCACGTGGCCGTGGTCCCCGGCGGCGGGTTCGGCTTGGATGCCAACCAGCGCCTGAGCTACGCCACCTCGATGGAGATGCTGGAGAAAGCTCTGGACCGGATCGAAGAGGGCCTGGCCGCGCTGAGCTGATCTGCCCTGCGGCAAGTCAGACAATAATGAGTCAATAGAAAAGCCCGGCGGATATCCGCCGGGCTTTCTGCATGCAACTCTGGTTTGCGAATCGCCGCTATTTGACGATAAAGAACTTGGACGTGCGGGTAATCTGATGCCCCGTGGCGACATCGATGACGACGATACTGAGGTTGTACTCGCCGGCCGGCGAATCGCTGATATCAATCGAGATGTATTCCTGCTGGACAATCCGCTCGGGATCGGCTTCCTTCTGGAACGTCATCGTAATCTTGCCCTTCTCCTCATCGCTCTTGAACAGATTGCCAAAGGGCGAGAATATCTTGGCGGCCAGGTTCCGGTCCAGGCTTTCGGCCTCGATAGTGAAATCGACGTGGTAGTCTTTCTTACCCTCATCGCTCTCGGTCAGGAAATAAATCTCGTAGTAAACGAACACGGCCTGTTCCCGCCTGAAGGTCCGCGAGGGCAGCGGCATAACATTGTACGCCCCGCGGGTGAACTTGCCGCGTTTCTCTCCATCGAACGGAGTAATGTTGCTGGCCAGCACGATCTGGCTGATGCTGAACTGGTCGGGCTGGTAGTGGGTGACGTCGATATCGCCCTTGTAAATACCCATGTTATCGTTACCCAGGTCCTTGACACTGACCGAGTAATGGTACTCTCCCGGAGGCAGGTTCAGCGTCTGCTTATCGACCAGCAGCAGCCCCTTGGTTTTCATATCCGGTTCCTGGCTCAGCTGATAGCTGCGGCGGTTGTACACGCGGTCCACCTCGTTCCAGTTCTGGTCGAAGACCGCGAAGGTGCTCTCGTAGTTCACGCGCACACCGATAATGTCGCGCTTGAATTCCAGACTCGACACGGGCAGGCCGTAAAAGATACTCACGTTGCTGTTGGCGTTCATGGCCATGAAATCAGCTGTGTAGTAATAGTAGTCCATCGGCTCGGAACCCATGTCGGGGATATAGGTCTCGCTCTCCATGCCCGTGGTCAGGGCGGCTTCCACCAGATCGGCCTCCATCATGCGCCAGGTGGTTGTCAGCTCCTGCCCGAGGTAACTGGGGTCGTCGAAATCAACTCGTTCGTTGTAGAGGCGAATGTAAAGCGGATCAATTTCTATCCTGCTCCAGAGCAGGTCTCGCAGGTTCTGGCTGAAATCGTCCGCTTGCAGGACCAGGGGGTCACCACCCGGGTTATCGGGATCGTCACGGGTGGTGAACGACGGGGTGAACCCGGAGCCGATCACTGCCTCGAGCAGGCTGTTGGCGAGTAAATAGGAGCTTGAGATCCTGACGAAATGGAAGACGAAGTTGTCGGGCCGGCGGTAATAAACCCAAGATTCGTTATCGCGGATACCGAAGTTGCCCACCAGGTCGGCGTACTCATCGGGCTTACCGTGCTTGATGTAGACGATACCCCGGTCGTCATAACCCTTGGTCTGCTTCATCGTGTAGTACTGCTTGGCGTAGTTCAGCCTGTGGTAGTGCTCCACCAGCCGCTCATTGTATTCGGTTGTGGGCGACGGGTCGTGGCTTTTCCAGAACTTGCGGAAGAACAGTTTTTTCTGGTCGATTGTCCTGGCCCGGCTCCACTCGTCCTTTTCCTTGGGCATCAGGATATCGAGGATATCGCGGTACATCTCGCGGGCGGCGATCTCATTGAGATCGTTAAGACACTGGAAGTAGTACACGCTGGCGATCCGGTTGTCTTCGATCACGAAGAAGGCGCGGGCCATCAGCAGCTTCATCAGGGCCGACATCTCTTCGGGACCCTGGCTGGAGAGGTCGGAGAGAATGGCCTGGGCGATATCCTTGTTATAGATATCGAAGAAGCTCAGGCCCATCGTATAGATCCCCTCGCTCTGGTCCGGGTTGCGTTCGAGCATGCGCTGGAACAGGTCCAGCGCCCCGCGGTTCTGCCCGGTTCTTACATACAGCTTGCCCAGGTGTTCGCTGGCGTTGTGCTGTTTGTGGTCCACGGCCACGATATTTTCCAGCAGATTGATCGCCACCTGGTAATTCTCGGGGTCTTCCTGGTCGATATAGTCGTCGGCGTGCTCCCAGTTGGCTTCAACGTAGTATTTGATATTTACCGGAAAGTTATCCCAGCCACCGAAAGGCAGATGGAAACCGTTGCGGGCCGATTCCAGGAACAGCTTGCTGACTTCCCGCTCCGCCTCTTTGAGGTTTTCCACCTGGCCGGTCGCCGCCAGAGCTTTGTAGAACAGCGCTTCACCCGCATTGGGATTCGAGGCGAGGTAATCGTCCATCAATGCAATCGCGGCACTGTAATTACTGCCCTTGATCATTTCCCGCGCCCGTTCCACTTTCTGCTGGAGATCGGAACCGGCGGGGGCAGTTTCCTGAGCGGTCAAGATTACCGGTGCGGCAGCTATTATGAAGGCAGTCAAGACCGAACAGATATTGCGACCCATCATTAGCGCACTCCTTTAACCTATAAAATGGGTTGAACTTTATTGTTCCGCCATTACAGAGGAAACAGATAATTCAATCAAAGCTTGCGGCCGGATTTCCCTGCCCGGCTTAGCGGCGGATTTGGGATTTAATACCACCGTTCCGGCCTGAAAGTTCAAAATAAGACACCTACCTTCCATTATCAACTGATTTAAACACTTTTCCGTTTCCAATGCAAGGAAATAGGGCCTATCGCCCCCGATCAACTATTAAACCTTGCCTTAGCCGGCCAGCTTAATACTTGAAAAGAAAACCGTTGATGCCTATATTAATTGTCTTTCACATAACCGTTTCAAGCCCACCCGGCTGGATTACCAGAACCGCTTGACGGGCTTTGTCTTTCAACAACTTATACACTCGATTGCAGGGCAATGTTCAAAGAATATTCAAAAGAATTCAAGCTGCCGGACCTGGAACAGGAAATCATCTCGTTCTGGGAAGACAACAATGTCTTTCAAGACAGTGTCGGCCGCAACGAGGGCCGTGAAAGATTCGTGTTTTACGAAGGCCCGCCCACCGCCAACGGCCGGCCGGGCATCCATCACGTGATCAGCCGTACGATCAAGGACCTGGTTTGCCGGTATTACACTATGCGCGGTTACCATGTACCCCGCAAAGCAGGCTGGGACACTCATGGCCTGCCGGTGGAAATCGAAGTCGAGAGGCAGCTCCAGATCAGCGGCAAGCAGCAGATTGAGGAATATGGCGTCGAGAAGTTCAACACACTCTGCCGGCAAAGCGTCTTCAAGTACCTGAAGGACTGGCAGGAACTGACCCGCCGGATGGGCTACTGGCTGGACTACGAAAACCAGTATAGCACTTTCGACCGGGACTATATCGAAACGGTCTGGTGGCTCCTCAAGCAGATGTGGGACAAGAAACTCCTGTACAAGGGCGCGAAAATCCTGCCCTACTGCCCCCGTTGCGGCACCGGGCTTTCGAGCCACGAAGTTGCGCTGGGATACAGGGAAGTGGAAGACCCCAGCGTGTTCGTGCGGATGAAGCTCGCCGAGGAGCCGGACACCAGCTTCCTCGTCTGGACCACCACTCCCTGGACATTGATCTCCAACGTGGCCCTCGCCGTGGGCGCCGACCACACGTATGCCAGGGTGAAACATGGCGATGAGACCTTGATCATGGCCGAAGCGCTCGTCTCGAAGGTGCTGGGCGAGGACGCCGAGGTGCTGGAAACGTTCCCCGGCCGCCAACTGGAACACAAGCGTTACCGGCGCCTGTTCGATTTCGTGCCCGCCCCCGAGGGCAAGGATGCGTTCTATGTCACCCTGGCCGACTTTGTCAGCCTCGAGGACGGTACCGGGATCGTGCATATCGCCCCGGCCTTCGGGGCCGACGATTACGAGCTGTCTCGCCGCTACGGCCTTCCGCTGCTGCAGCCGGTCGATGAAGCGGGCTGTTTCACCCCGGAAGTCAAGCCCTGGGCCGGCAAGTCCGTCAAGAGCGCGGATCCCGAAATAACGGAAAACCTCCATCAGCGCGGACTGCTGTTCCACAGGGAAAGCTACTTCCACAACTATCCGTTCTGCTGGCGCTGCAGCACGCCCCTGCTCTACTACGCGCGCGACAGCTGGTTTATCAGCACCAGCCGGTTCCGGGAACAACTGCTGAAAAACAACTCATCGGTTAACTGGTACCCCGCCGAGGTGGGCCAGGGACGGTTCGCCGAATGGCTGGAAAACAATGTCGACTGGGCGCTCAGCCGCGACCGCTACTGGGGAACACCCCTGCCTATCTGGATCTGCGATGACTGCGGCCATCAGCACGCGGTCGGCAGTGTGAGCGAACTGCTGGAGATGGGCCGCGGTGTGGCCGACGATATCGACCTGCACAAACCCTACGTGGACGAGATTGTCCTTGACTGCCCCAAATGCGATGGAGCCATGCACCGGGTGCCGCAGGTAATCGACTGCTGGTTCGACTCGGGATCGATGCCGTTCGCGCAGTTGCATTACCCGTTCGAAAACGAAAACGAGTTCGGCGACAACTTCCCCTGCCATTTCATTTGCGAAGGTCTGGACCAGACCCGCGGCTGGTTCTACAGCCTGCTGGCGATCAGCACCCTGATCACCGGCAAGGCCCCCTACCGCAACGTGCTGGTCAATGACCTGATTCTGGATAAAACCGGTCAGAAGATGAGCAAGTCGGCGGGCAACACTGTCGATCCGTGGGATGTGTTCAATACCCACGGCGCCGACCCGCTGCGCTGGTATCTGCTGACTGTCAGCCAGCCCTGGCTGCCCAAGCGTTTCGATACCGACGGCGTTGGCGAGGTGGTCCGCAAATTTTTCGACACCCTGCTGAACGTCTACTCCTTCTTCGCCATCTACGCCAATATCGACAAGTTCGCACCCGGAGATGAAGGTCTGGGCGAGGTTGAATTGACCGACGAACTGGACCTGTGGGTTATCAGCCGGCTCAACTCGACTGTCGACGCCGTGCGCAAAGCGATGGACGGCTACGACCTGACCCGCGCCGCCCGCACTGTCCAGCGGTTCTTAATCGATGATGTCAGCAACTGGTATGTCCGCCGCAACCGCCGGCGGTTCTGGCAGAGCGGAGATTCCAGCGATAAACGCGCCGCGTTTACCACGCTGTGGGAAGTACTGGTGAAGGTTAGCCAGCTGATGGCTCCGTTCGCGCCTTTCTTCAGCGAATCGCTCTACCGCAAACTCGTGGCCGACCAGTTTCCCGGCCGGCCTCAGAGCGTTCACCTCAGCGATTACCCCGAGGTCCAGCCAGGCAGGATCGACAGCGTTCTCGAAGCACGCATGGAGGCCGCCCAGCAACTGGTGATTCTGGGACGGGCGGCGCGCAACCGCAGCAAAATCAAGGTGCGCCAGCCGCTGGCCAGGATGCTTGTCCAGACACCCGGCAGTCTGTCGGACGCCGACCTGGAAAAGATCGGCCGGATTGTCCGTGAGGAAATCAATGTCAAGGCAATCGTGCCGGTGGAAAACGCCTACGACTACGTAACGCTCTCGGTAAAACCGAATTTCAAGGTGGCCGGCCCCAGGTTCGGCCCCCGGGTCAAGGACCTGGCCACGGCGCTGGACGCCCTCTCTCAGCAGCGGATCCGGAGCCTGCACAGCCAGGGCCGGATCGAGATCGAGATGGGTTCCGGCAAAGTTGAAATCGGCTCCGGTGAAGTCGAGCTGCGTACTTCCGACCGGGAGGGGTTCGTCGTCGAGGCCGACGGCGGCTATGGAGTGGTGCTGGCCTCCGCTCTCGATGAGCCGCTGAGGCGCGAGGGAATTGCCCGCGAGCTGGTGAACAAGATCCAGAACATGCGTAAGTCGGCCGGCTTCGAGGTCCTGGACCGGATCGAAGTCGGTATCGAATCCACGGACAAGGTTCACGGCTCGATCGACTCGTTCGGCGACTATATCCGCTCGGAAACCCTGTGCGATGTGCTGGGTCAGGGCGAAATCGACGGCGACTCCGTGCGGCAGAAATGGAACATCAACGATGAACCGGCCGTAATTACGATCAGGAAATCCAGCTAGACAAGGTGCGTGCCGCCTTTTAACCGTTAACCATTCAGAGATATCAGCGATGAATAAAAAACAGCTCAAACATTGCGAGCAGAGACTGCTGGAAGAACGCAAGAAAATTCTGAAGGAGATGGGCCGTTTCGGAGAATCCTTTAAGGTCAGCCTGAAAGACTCCTCGGGGGACCTCTCTTCCTACAGTTTCCACATGGCCGACCAGGGAACCGATGCCGAGAACCAGGAAAGAGCTTTCCAGCACATGAGCAAGGAAGGCCGCCTGTTCTACCACGTGGACGAAGCGCTGCGCAGGCTGTACGTTGACGGAGGAAAGAACTTCGGTATCTGTCAAGGCTGTAATAAGCCTATCGAGGAAACCCGGCTGGACCAGGTGCCCCACGCCCGGCTTTGTTTCAAATGTAAATCCCAGGAAGAAAATGGATTCTGAAAACTCCGGCGCGCAAGCCCGGATCGGGCTGAAAACCAGGCTCTCGTGGCTGCTGGCCCTGGTCCCGCCGGTTTTTCTGCTGGACCTGGTCACCAAGCGGGCGGTGCTGCATTACATGGAGCCCTACGGGCCCACAGTCGGGCTGATCGACAATATCGCCCGGCTGCGCTTTATCTACAACGAGGGAATCGTGTTCGGCCTCAACCCCTCGTTTTTTTCCGGTACGGTCCTGGCCGTGTTTTCCGTGGCCGTGGCCCTGCTGATGACCGGCTACCTGCTGTTCGCCCGCCTGGACGACATCCCCACGCTGGCGGCCCTCTGCCTGGTAATCGGCGGTGCGTGCGGCAACCTTGTCGACCGGATCGCCTGGGGCCGGGTTGTCGATTTTATCGAGATCGGGATCGGTGATCTGACCTGGCCGGTGTTCAACGTGGCCGATATCTCGGTGACCGTCGGCGCGGTGTTGCTGGCCTGGCGGCTGATTTTTGCCGCTCCGGCCGAAAGCGGCCGGAGCGACGGCGAAAAAGATTCCTGATACTCCCGCAGCCTTCCACCTACCGAACGGGAAGTCATCCGCGGTGGAAAATCCCGAATCAGTCCATTATACCGCCAGCGGCGATGACGAGGGCAAGCGCCTGGACGTTCTCCTGGCCGCGGTGCTCGGTGTCTCCCGCAGCCGGATCTCTGCTCTCGCCAGAAAAAGACTGATCGCCGGACCCGGCGGTAAAGCTCTGAAACCGTCGCACGTGGTCACTTGCGGGGAAACTTTCACGCTCCCCCGCCCCGACCCCGTCCCGCGCGGCAACACGCTCGATCCCCAGGAAATTCCCCTGGACATAGTGTTCGAGGACGAACACCTGCTGGTGGTTAACAAACCGGCCGGGATGGTGGTCCATCCGGCGCCGGGCCACCGTGACGGAACGCTGGCCAACGCCCTGGCCGCGCATTTCCGCCGGGGAATGGACAGCCGCCTTGACCCGCTACGGCCGGGAATCGTCCATCGCCTGGACAAGGATACCAGCGGGCTGCTGATGGTGGCGAAAACATTCGACGCCCACGAGCAGCTCGCCGCTCAGATCAGAAACCGCAGCGCATCGCGGATTTACCTGGCGCTCTGCCTGGGGCACTGGGCCGCACAGGAAGGCGCTATCGAGGCGGCGCTCGACCGCTCCCGCCGCGACAGGAAAAAAATGGCTGTCGACACCAAGGGCAGGGTGGCGATAACAAATTACCGGGTGATCGAGAGCTACCGGGCCACGGAGCTGGTGGAGGTCAGCCTTCGCACCGGACGCACGCACCAGATCAGGGTCCATTTCGCCCACAGCGGCCACCCGGTGCTCGGCGATCCCTCCTACGGCGGACGTTCGAGCGCGCTCAAGGGTCTCGACCCGCGCTCCCGCGGCCCGATGCAGCAGGCGCTGGCGATCCTGCCACGTCAGGCGCTGCATGCCGCGCGCCTTGTGTTCGCGCACCCGGCCAGCGGGGAAAAACTTGACTTCAGCGCCCCTCTCCCGCAAGATTTCCAGCGGGTGCTCGAACTCTTACGCCGCGACTCCGGTATGGATGGAGCCGCTGAACCGGAGGCTTGATGACCAGGTTGCTCAGGCAATACGATCCAGGCGACTCTGTTGACTCTGTCTGCGTACTGGGCAGCATCTCCGTGCGCCAGACGAGGCAGCAGAAACCGTTCCTGCGCCTGGAGCTGAACGACTCCAGCGGACGGATGGACGCCGTGATGTGGGACGGGTTCGACGAGGAGCTGACCCGTATCCCGCCGGGGCAGGTCCTGCAGGTGCGCGGCCGGATGGAGGAGTACGGCGAGCGCCCGCAGGTGGTGGTCAATTCGATCTCAATCCCCGCCGCCGGCAGCTACGATCCCTCGGCCCTGATGCCCGCCAGCGAGCGCGACCCGCAGGAGATGCTCGCCGAACTGGACGAACTGATCGGGTCGGTGGGCAACCCCCTGCTGCGCAAGCTCCTGCAAACCGCTTTCGGCGACAAGGAGTTCCGGCTGAAATTCTCCCAGGCTCCCGCCGCCAAACGCTGGCATCAGCCCTATCTCGGCGGGCTGCTGGAACACACGCTCACTGTTGTCGCCCACGCCCGGGTGCTGGCCGGCCGTTACGGCGAGGTGGAGGACGACCTGGTTCTGGCCGGCGCCCTGCTGCACGATATCGGTAAAACGGTTGAGTACACCTGGGACGG
>VRUH01000003.1:135904-140843 GCA_019456185.1 Candidatus Glassbacteria bacterium
GATTACTCGACCGAGGGCAAACTGGTCGGCCATCTCGTAATCGGGGTGGAAATGCTGAATTCATGGATTGCCAGGGTAAAAAAATTCCCCGAGCAGCTGGGCTGGCACCTCAAGCACATCATCCTCAGCCATCACGGTTCGCTCGAACACGGCAGTCCCGTGCCACCGCGAACACTCGAGGCGCTGGTGGTGCATTTCGCCGACGACCTGGACTCCAAGGTCAGCGGCGTGCTCAAGGTCCGCAACCGTCAACTGGATTCCCCCGGAGATTGGACGGAATATATCCGGCTGATGGAAACCAAGTTTTTCAAGTCACCGGTATTCGACAACGATAGCGGCGAAAGCCCGGAACTGCCCCCGCCCGCTCGCAAAACAGCAAGTCCCAGTCACCCTGAGCCCTCCGAGCATGAGCAGTCCCTGTTCGACAGTGAGCCCCGCTAAGCTCCAAACTGTCTTCAACCCAAGAGCAGATTTGGCATAAGTGCTAAAAAAGCCTTGATTTCAGTGTTAATCTATGATACCTTTTTTTGTCTGTTAACCGCAGAAAGTTCAATATTCTGCGGGAAAAAAACGGAAAAGACGGAAAACCGGGCTTTCCACGGGAATCGTCAGTGCCCGGCTGACAGACACGCAGAGCCCGACGCCATCGACTGGCGGAACAGGAAAACTTGCCGGATTGTCTCGTTTTTCCGCTGGTGGATGTCCATAAAACTCATATACAGAACAGGATAAGCAACCATTTCACCAACAGTTATCACAATCGTAGTACTGGCTGTGCTCGGAGCGCTGCTGGCCGTGGTCGTGGTGCGCAACCGCAGATCACCTGGCAACCCCGCCACCGAGACGGCCTCAGCAAACAAAGGAGGCATCATCAGCTCCAGCGGTTCGTTTCTGACCAATGAGATCGCTATCGATCTGGGTACGTCCAACACCCTGGTATATATCAAGGGGAAGGGTATCGTGCTCAACGAACCGTCGGTGGTCGCGACCGACCGGGCGACGGGCAAAGTGAAGGCCGTCGGGCTGGAGGCCAAGGCGATGCTGGGCCGCACTCCGGCCAGTATAACCGCTATCCGGCCGCTGAAAGACGGAGTGATTGCCGATTACGAAGTCACCGAGGAAATGCTGCGCTATTTTATCAAGGCCGTGCTCAAGAACCGTTTCCTGCCGGTCAAACCGCGGGTGATTATCTGCGTGCCCAGCGGGATTACCGAAGTCGAGCGCCGCGCGGTGCGCGATTCGGCCGAAAGCGCCGGGGCCAAGGATGTCTACCTGGTCGAGGAACCGATGGCCGCGGCTATCGGCGTGGGCCTGCCGGTGGAAACCCCCAGCGGCAACATGATTATCGATATCGGCGGCGGCACCACCGAGATCGCCGTTATCGCGCTGTCCGGGATTGTCAGCAACATCTCGATCCGTGTCGGCGGCTTTGAGCTGGACGAGGCGATTGTCCAGTTCCTCAAGAAGAACTACAACATCCTGATCGGCGACCAGACAGCCGAGCTGATCAAGATCAATATCGGCAGCGCCTACCCGCTCGGTGATGAAAAAGAAATGGACGTCAAGGGCCGCGACATTGTCTCCGGGATTCCCAAAACAGTCAAGATCCACTCCAGCGAGGTCCGCGAATCGCTCCAGGAGCCGATCATGGCGATCGTTGATGCTGTGCGCCAGGCCCTGGAACAGACCCCGCCCGAACTGGCCAGCGACATTGTCGACCGTGGAATCGTGATGACCGGTGGAGGTTCGCTGCTTCGCGGCCTGGACCAACTGCTCCGCGAAGAGACCAACCTGCCGATCAACGTGGATGAGGAGCCGCTGACCTGCGTTGTCCGCGGAACCGGAAGGATTCTGGACGATCCCAAGCGTTACTGGGTGGTGCTCAGCCAGAGCAAGTAGGAGAAGTGCGGGGACGTGCCGCGTACGCTCCCGTTCATTGCACGGCGTTGTGGAGCGATGGACCCGGTTACGTTAACGCCGTATCACTCTGCCTGCGCGAACACGATGTCCAAATTCTTCCTTTTCCTGTGGGAACATAAACAGAGCCTGCTTTTCCTGCTGCTCCTGCTGCTGTGCCTCGCGGCGATTTCCCTCACCGGCAGAAACCGTTTCCAGTTGGCCCGCACAATCAACCGCACGTTGATTACTCCTTTCCAGATGGTGGTCTCGAAAGCGGACTACTATATCAGCCTCAAAAAAGAAAACGAACGGCTGCGCAAGAATAATTTCGTGCTGTCCCTCGAACTTTACCGTCTGGAACAGGCCCGTCAGCAGAACGAGCGCCTGAAAAACCTGCTCGATTTCGCCTCCCAGACGCCGATTCACTTTATTACCTGCAGGGTTATATCGGGCGGAATCGGTGAGCGGTCCAACGTGTTTATTATCGACAAGGGCAACCGTCACGGTATCAGCCCCAACATGCCGGTGCTGGTCCCCGAGGGCCTGGTGGGCAAGACTATCGAAACCGATCCGGGACGGAGTGTGGTGGAATTGTATACCCACCAGGATTTCCGGGTCAGCGCCATGCCCTCCGGCAAAACCGAACGCGGGATCGCGGGCAGTGCGGCCAGCGGCCAGCTTTACCTGTTCAACATTCCCCTGCGCACGAGTATCGAGGTCGGCGATTTGATTGTCAGCTCGGGAATGGGCGGGATTTTCCCGAAAGGGATACCTGTCGGCGTGGTGAACGATATCGAGCGCGAGCAGGAGATGGGTATCAAGCTCCGCGCGCGCCTGAGCGCGTCGGTTGACCTCGACAGGGTCAGCGAGGTGTTCGTACTGGCCGACAGCGCGTTTGTCTCGCCCGGATCCGGCATTCTGTTCGAGGCCCATGACTCCCTGAATCACCTCTGGAGCGACCGGTAATGTCCAATTTTCGATTCATCCTGTTTCTGTTCACCCTTTTTTTTGTTCATCTTCTTTTTTATCAATATATTTCAGTAGGTGAGATTTTCCCGGATCTGTTTCTGGTGATGGTGGTTTACGCCGGACTGATATGGGGTCCGGAGGGCGGGTCCCTGATTGGTTTTTTCTGTGGAATCGCCCAGGACAGTTTCAGTTTCACCTACTTCGGCCTTCACGCCCTGGCCAAAGTGATCGCTGGGTTCGTGATCGGCAAGGTGCGCCACAGTTTTTTCAGTAACAAGCCCCTGGTTCAGGCCGCTATTATCCTGGTGGCCAAGATGGCCCACGATGCGATTTTTTACGGGATCTATTTCGCCAGGACCAGTGAGAGCTTCTGGCGCCAGATCGTGTTCGTATCGGCTCCCTCGGCTGTCTATACAGCCGTGTTGGGCGTAGTTCTTTTCATGTTGTTCCGGGTCCGTCACAATCGCATGAATTGGTGATCCGATGCCCCAGCGAAACATGCGCGACGAAAGTGTTTCCGACCGGCTGCACAAGGCCCGGATGGCCAAGCTGATCATCCTGGCCCCTTTTCTCCTGCTGATCGCAAATTTCTTCCGTTACCAGGTACTTCATACCAGCGAGTACACGCTCCGCTCCGAGGAAAACCGGCTGCGCAGGATCGAACTTCCTCCGCCGCGGGGGCTGATCACCGACCGCAACGGAAACGTGCTGGCCGAAAATATCCCGTCCTACTCGATCGAGCTCTATCCGCAGCCGCTGGATTCGATGGAGATCGCCCTGGAACGCCTGGCGCCCTTGCTGAATATCGGCGAGAGTGACCGCGAAGGTCTGCTGCAGAAATTCAAGCTCAGGCGCCTGATGCCGTTACGCGTGGCCACCGATATCGGCCAGAAAACGCTGGCCGTTGTTGAAGAGCACCGCAGCGAATTCCCCGGAATATTTATCCGCTCGGACATGAAACGAAGTTATGTCTATGGCGAGGAGCTGGCCCATGTGCTCGGTTACGTCGGCGAAATTACCGAGCGGGAACTCGAGGATTCGCTGTACCGGAATTACACGATGGGCAGCCTGATCGGACGAAGCGGAATCGAGGCCCAGTACGAACACCTCCTGCACGGCGAGCGCGGCGTGAAATTTATCGAAGTGGACGCCCGCGGGCGCGAACTGGGGCCGTTTCGCGACCGGCCGCCGGTGATGCCCACCCGCGGCCGGGAGATCCGGCTGACTCTCGACCTGCGACTCCAGCAGGCGATGCACGAGATCATGGACACGGTGGAGATCGGCGCGATGGTGGCTGTCGATCCGAACACCGGCGGCGTGCTGGCGATGGTGAGTAAGCCGGGATTCGATCCCAACCGGCTGAGTTCGGGAATTTCCGCTGCTGGATGGCGGCAGTTGCTGTTCCATCCCAACAAGCCTTTCCTCAACCGCTCCATCCAGGGATTATATCCCCCAGGATCGACTTTCAAGGTGTTCACCTCGCTGGTGGGCTTGGACCTGGAGATAATCGGACCCGAGGTGCGCGGTCTGGAGGTTGTCTGCCGCGGCGGCTTGCAGTATGGCAAACGGTTTTTCAAGTGCTGGGAGGCCGGCGGCCACGGCAAAGTGGATTTTCACAAGGCGTTTGTACGCTCCTGCGACACGTTTTTCTACCAGCTCGGTATTAAAATCGGTCTCGAACGCTTCTGCCGGTACGGTAAGGAAAGCGGCATGTTCGAGAAAACCGGGATCGATCTGCCCAACGAGGAAACCGGCTTGTTCCCCGACGAGACCTGGTACAGCCGCAATTACGGCCGCGGCAACTGGGGCCCGGGCAACGTGCTGAATCTTTCGATCGGCCAGGGTGAAATAACGATGAGCCCCCTGCATCTGGCGATGCTCTACTCGTCGATCTGCAACGGGGGACGCCGCTACCGACCGCACCTGCTCGCAGCCGACCCCGAAACTTTCCGTCTGCCTAATATCATGTTTTCCGCCGAGCACCTGCGGTCCCTGATCGCGCCGTTGGCGGGCGTGGTCAACGACCCCACTCACGGTACCGCCCGCGGCAGCCGTCTCTGGGGGCACGAGC
>VRUH01000003.1:140853-153107 GCA_019456185.1 Candidatus Glassbacteria bacterium
ACCGGCACGTCCCAGAACCCTCACGGCGAGGACCACGGATTGTTTGTCGGCTTGTTCCCGGCATCGGCTCCAGAGCTTTCGATAGCGATCGTGGTCGAACACGGAGAGCACGGCTCGGCCACCGCCCGGCTGGTCAAGGACCTCGTACTGCGCTATATCGAGTTTAAGGAGCAGGACGAGAACGGCGACCTTGCCGGTACACTGAACTGATTTCCCGAAAAGCCTGCCCATGTGGATCAAAAGATACGACTGGGTTTTGATGAGCTTGGTCCTGATTCTGACGTGCTATGGTATCCTGATGATTTACAGCGCGGACCAGATCCAGACTGTCCGCACCAGCGGAGTGCTGCACCACCGCCGCCAGCTTTTCTGGCTGGCGATCTCGCTGGCTGGGATGGTGGGGATCAGCGCTTTCAGTACCAGGCTGATCGAGATGATCACCTATCTCGCCTACGGGTTGATCGTGCTGGCCCTGGGCGCTCTGCTGCTCACCGGCCAGGGAGTCGAGCGTTGGATGGCTATTCCCGGCACCGGAATCAACCTTCAGCCAGCCGAACTCGCCAAGCTGACCACGATTCTGGCCCTGGCAAGCTACCTGGCCGCCCGTAAGAAAAATATCGATTCGCTCAAGGACCTGATTGTCCCCGTGCTGATTGTGGCCCTGCCGGGCAGCCTGATCCTGCTCCAGCCGGACTTGGGCACCTCGATAGTTTTCTTTTTCCTGTTCTTCGGCATGCTCTACTGGGCCGGCCTGCCGCTGACCTACCTCTTCCTGATTGTCAGTCCGATAATCAGTTTTCTGCTGGCCCTGTTCACTCTGCTGGGGGAAATGCGGTTTTCCCTCTGGGGCGTGTTCTTCATCTTTCTCTGCGTGCTGATCTTTTACAGGCGGATTTACCTGTTGGACGCTGTCGTGTTCACCCTGGCGAACCTGCTGACCGGAATACTGACCTCTACATTGTGGAATTCGCTCAAGCCTTACCAGCAGAACCGGATTCTCGTCTTCTTCCAGCCGGAACTGGACCCGCAGGGCGGCGGCTGGCAGATTATCCAGAGTAAGGTCGCAATCGGCTCGGGAGGACTGCTCGGCAAGGGCTACCTGGAGGGAACGCAGAAGAACCTGGCTTTTCTGCCGGCCCAGCATACAGATTTCATCTTCCCGCTGGTCGGCGAGGAGTTCGGCTTTGTGGGAGTGGCGGTGGCCCTGCTGTTGTTTTTTCTGCTGCTGCACCATATTCTTGAACTGGCGAGAGTGGCCGGCAGCGGATTTTCCAGCCTCGCCGCAATCGGGATCGCCAGCTTCCTGTTCGGCCACATAATCATCAATGTCGGCATGACTGTGGGGCTGATGCCGATTACCGGGCTGCCCCTGCCGCTGTTCAGCTACGGCGGCTCGTTCCTGCTGACCTGCTATCTGGCGATAGGCATCCTGCACAGAATTCACATGGAGCGGAGCAGCTTTTGAACAGGCGCGGTCATACACCTGATCCGGATATCGAGCCGCCGGTGGATATCTCGGTCGTGATACCTGTTTACAACGAAGTTGAGAGCGTGGGGCCGCTCTACGAAAAACTGGCCTGTGTGCTGGATAAGCTCGGCCGCAGTTTCGAGATCCTCTTTATCGACGACGGCAGCACTGACGGCAGCGGCCGGAAGCTGGCGGCCCTCCATCAACGCGACAAGCGCGTGGGCGTGATCACCTTCCGCCGTAATTTCGGCAAGAGTGCGGCCCTGGACGCCGGTTTCGGCGCCAGCCGGGGTGAACTGGTGTTCACGATGGACGCCGATCTGCAGGACGACCCCGACGAGATGCCGGCGATGATCGCCAGGCTGGAGGAAGGCTACGATCTGGTTTCCGGGTGGAAACACGACCGCCAGGACTCGCTTTCCAAAACCCTGCCGTCGAAACTGTTCAACCTGGTCACCTCGGTTGCCAGCGGGCTGCGCCTTCACGATTTCAACTGCGGGTTCAAGCTCTATCGCGGAATAGTGGCCCGCGGCCTTAAAGTCTACGGCGAACTTCACCGCTACCTCCCCGCCCTGGCCCACTGGCAGGGCTACCGGGTAACCGAAATGAAAGTCCGCCATCACAAACGCAAGTTCGGGCGCAGCAAGTTCGGCGCGGGCAGGCTGGTCAAGGGCTATCTCGACCTGATTACGGTCGTGTTTCTCAATCGCTACACCCGCAGTCCCCTGCACTTTTTCGGCGCCCTGGGCAGTCTGCTCTGCGCGGGCGGATTCGCGATCGGTCTGTATTTTGTCGGCTACTGGATCGCGCACCATAATATCGGCGGACGAGTCCCCCTGCTGCTGTTCGCCATCTTCCTGATGCTCACCGGATTCCAGCTGATTTCAACGGGTCTGCTGGGCGAGATGCTGACCAGCAGCCTGTACTACGAGCGCGAGCCGGCCTACCTGGTCCGTCACGCACTACCTCCCGAAGATCCCCGGTCATCGCCGGATTCGAACCGCTAGCCTGGCGCGGGTTTTTGTAGCAATTGAAGCTTTGAGACCGTTATTTCACGCAGAAATACGCCCGACAATTAACCATCCCGCCGCGCTCACCCGAGAGTGCCCGAAGATGCAATTTGTTGGCTCAAGGCCGTTCACAATTCTTGCCGCCATCTTGTTGACGATCCTGATTTTTCCGCTCATCGGCTGCAACGAAAAAGCCCGGCCCGCTACTCACGCGGACCGGGCTTTTTAAATTTTAGCTGTCTGTTCAGCGAAATATGCTGCCTTACTTCAGCACGACCATCTTGCGGGTCGACACGAAATCCCCGGCCACCAGGCGATAGAAATACACACCGCTGCCGATCTGCCTGCCGCGCTCATCGGTGCCGTCCCAGTTGACATTGTACGTGCCCGGCCCCTGCTCCTGATCGACCAGCGTCCTGATAAGCTGGCCGCGGAGGTTGAACACGTTCAGCTTGACTCCCATCAGCCGGTTCTCCTCGGGGATCGCGTAACCGATCGTGGTCGAGGGATTGAACGGGTTGGGATAATTCTGCGCCAGGGAAAAAGCTTTCGGCAGGTAGGCAGATTTGTTCATCCCCAACTGGCTGTAGGCTTCATCGAGAAGTTCCTGCGCAAGTCCTCCGGTAGCAGTTATCTTGTCGATACTCTTGCCATCGAAATCCAGCGGTGCGCTGAGCACCGAGCCATCGGGGAACACCAACTCGATACTGGAGGAGCCGAGGCGGACGCCGTAGCCTGAGTCATCCTTCACCTTATCGGCAGCCTCCAGTTGGAATCCGCCGCCGGCCAGTAACAGAGCCAGCACCGCGGCCACCGCGTATTTAACTGTTCTGCCGCTCATGACCTCCTCCTTCAGCGTTTATTGAATCGAAATAACCGTTTTATCGCATGCCTGTTACAACAGCAAGAAACATTCCCATTGCCTTTAAAAATGCCGGCCCGTTATGACGCCGGTGTTTCACTCTTCATTACTTGATACACGAAGATTTCGTACTTGTTCATTTTCAGTGCAATTTGCCCGATGATGTGCAGGATTTGGGAAATCTGTTACCGGGGAAGTAACAGGGTGCCGGTTTAGAAGCGTGTTGAAAAAACACGCTTCTAAGCGCCACAAGGATGTGGCGGCAAAATGCGCAGACTTAAAGTCTGCGCATTTTGGGCGGCTTGCCCTCACTTGTTATGGCAAACCGCCTTGAAAAATGCCACGGAAGGCATTTTTCAACACTCTTCTAGAACCCTTTCTTTTCACCGAAAACTTCCGCGCTGAAGCAACTGATCTCGGTCCCGTCCATTTTCCAGGCGTCCGGGGGAAGGCCGGCCTTGCGGCAGGCTTGACTCAGAAATGTCTCGCGGTCCCAGCCATACTGCGTGGCGACCTGAGGCAACAGAAGTCCCTGCATCCCCCCCCGCCTGATAATCAGTCCGTCGCGGCCCACCTGGATCGCCGCCGTATCCTCCACTTTCCGGACCGGGCTCATCGCGCTGATCTCGATCTCAAGCTCGTCGAGTTCATCCGGTTCAACCGGATTGAACCTGGGGTCCCGCAGCGACGCTGCCACCGCCATCTCGCGGACTGTCTCCACCAGCGGTTTCAGCCCCTCGATCAGCCCGATACAGCCCCTTAACTGCCCCCTCTTCATGATAGTTACGAACGCGCCGCGGTATTCGCCGGTCACTTCGCTGACCGGCTCGAACGGCGGAATCTCTTCATCTCTGACCGCGCTGACCATCGTTGTGCGGGCAACATCGAGCAGGAATCTCTTATCCTCTGCGGATAGCTGCATCGGTTTGTCCAGGGTTGAGTTCCGGGGGGACCCCTGATCTTACTCGAATCGTTCAGCACGACCTGCTGGAACCGCGGCCTCAGCGATAGAAAATACTTGCGGTGTAACCTACCACCTGGTTGAAATCGCCTGAAATCTCGCCGCTTGTCGCATAGTGGAGGTTCTCTGCTTTGGTGGCTCCAAGTTTCCTGGCCGCGAACATCGCAGCCGCCACCGATCCCGCTCCGCAAGCTTCGCAGTTGTGCCCGGCCACATCGGCCAGCAGGCCCTCCGGGTCGAACAGGTTGATTTTCTCCACGACGCGGCTGTCCAGGCCCTCCGCGGCTTTCTGGTTGTGAAAATGCGAGAGATCGCTGCTGGCCACAATCAGGGACTTGCCGCCCCGCAGGGCCCGGGCCAGGGAATCGCCAAGATCACGGCACGCCTCGAGATCCTGACGGCCCATGACAATTGCAACCAGTTTGAATCGGCCGAGCACTTCCTGGAGGAACGGCAGATGCACCTCGAGCGCATGCTCGGAGCTGTGAAGGTGGCCACTGCCGCTGATTCGCACGGTTCCCCCGGAACTCTCCGCTAGCTCGCGGGACAGCCCGGTGTCGATTTCCACCCGCCCGAGCGGGGTTTCGTAGGCCGAACCGGAAAACACGCTGCTGAACTCGAAATATTCCCGGTGCGAGGGCGAGATCACAACCACGGTGTCGTAATCCTTCCCCTGCACCTGACGGTAAGCGACGGCGGCGACCGGGCCGGAATACATGTACCCGGCATGCGGTGCAACCAGCGCCGCTATGTCCTCGCCGGTGCGGTCCTGCTCTACTTTCTCGAGATAATTCTTGATTTCGCTGCGAAGGCGCTCTCTGTCCGCGGGATAGAATGTGCCTGCGACTGCGGGCTTACGGATCGTTTGCTCGGTGTCGGCCATCGGGAGATCACCTCCGCTGGCTGTCCGGTGGGCAAGTTAGCTACGGCTGAATTACTGGAAAAGCTGCTGAAAGTTCTTTTTCAGTTAAATAGATAGGCAAGCGGGATACAGAAATCAAGAAATTTGCTTCTGCGCGCTTTGGATGCCCGGTCTACAACTCACCAAGGGGTTTCAGCTTGTCCGGAGCCACATGGGCAATCAGCGCTCGGGCCATGATTTGGCCTGGATCGATCAACCTGACCCCCGAAATCTCGCTCTCGGCCAGGGCCAGCGGAAGTTCCGTGCAACCCAGAATCATTCCCTGTAACTCCTTACCGGTCAAGTGTTCCGCAGCCCGCAGGCACTCACCGCGCGCCTGCCCGGTTACCGGCAGTGAACGGGCCTTGATTCCCCACTGGCGGTTGTAGATGGCCCCGTGGACAGCAGCCGCTACGTTGTGGTCGGGACGGACCACCTTGATCCCGCCGGGGCTCTCGAATTCCAGCCGGTCGTAGACCCCTGTCTCCAGCGTTCCGCGGGTGGCGAGCAAGCCGACCCTGACCGGCTCGCCGTGCTTGGTGGCGAACTGCTCGCGGATGAACCGGCCGGTCTCCGTGATCATGTCCAGCAACTCGATCTCCACTTCACCCTGTTCCAGCATCATCCGCAGGGGCTGCATGATTCTGATGCTGTGGGCGGTGTTGCACGCAATTGCCGCCACAGTGGCCCCGGCCTCACTCAGCGCCCGCAGGGCCTCGTACAGGCCCATCGCCGGGCTTTCGCTCATGCCGTACAACAGCCAGTCCGTGCGGTCCGTGACCAGCGAGCCGGTGGAATAGAGGATTACCTCCAGATGGTCCTGGTCCGTACCATCGGTCAGGGTGTTGTCGAATATCTTGCGGTTGAGGTCCAGACCGGCGAAAGGCCCCACTCCGCCGACAATCCCGATAACGGGCCGGGAAACTGTGAAGGGAATTATCATTCAACACGCTTTCGGCTATTGAATCGCGAGCCGTCGGTTCAGGTGTGAAGCTCAAGGATATCGCCATCAGCCAGCGGCTCGTCCCGGTTGACCATCTGACCGTCGTACTTGTTCTCGCTCCAGATACGTGCGTACTTATACTGCTCGGCAAGCTCGCGGTGCACTGTCTCGGCAAAATCAGTTACAGTGCTGCCGGCAGCCAGCACATACGGTTCCCGCAGTTCGGCTTTGCTGCCCGGAGTCTTGGAGTATACCCGGATTACGCGCAGGGTGTCCCAGATCACCTGACGGAGCTCATCCAGCCCCCGGCCCGAATCGGCGGACACAGGCAGCGCGGTAATATCGGTCTCCGCCATCTGGCGGAACAGCTCGAACAATTCATCGTCCCGCGGCGTGTCCACCTTGTTGCAGGCCAGCAGCACAGGACGGTAGACCGCGCCGGGAACGCGGTCTTCGTCGGCAATCTCGGACTGACGGCCACGCAGCAGTTTACGCTCCTCAAAATGGCTGGTGACATATTCCAACTGGTCCAGCGGGTCGGTGGTGACATCGAGCACAACCAGCACCATATCCGCCGCCTTGAACAAATCCACGACCCAGTGCTCCTCGTGCTCGGCGGAGACCGGGGGCATGTCAACCAGTTGGACACTGGCGTCCTTGCAGGGCATCATCGCCGCCTGCGGCACCCTGGTGGTGAACGGATAGGCGGCGACTTCCGGGTGGGCGTTGGTCAGGGCCTGGACAAGCCGGGACTTGCCCGAGTTCGGCGTGCCCGCCAGAGCCACCTGTCCCGCGCCCTCCTTGCCCACCTTGTATGAGTGCCCCTTCCTTGCCCCGGCTGCCGCCGCTTTCTTTTCCTGCTCCCTGAGTTTGGACAACCTCCGGCGCAGGTCGCCCTGGAGATGGTCCGTCCCCTTGTGCCTGGGAATAATCCGCAGCATTTCCTCGAGGCAGCGGATCCGGTCCTCGACGGTTTCCGCTTCCTTGTACGCCTGCTCGGCGGTAAGGTATTGCGGTGTCAGGTTTGCAGGCAATCCTGCTGTCTCCCCGAATTACAAATTATCCCGTGCGTCTGAGCGTTTCCGCGGCTTCCCGCAGCCGCTCGACATTCTCCGGCTCGGTGCCGCAATTGCCGATTCCGCGCCCGCGCTCGATCGACTCAAAATAGCGGCCGTGGTAGTCGGTCCCGCCGGTTGGCACCAGGCCGCGCTCCTTGCAGATTTCCAGTAACCTCGCGCGCGTGGGCTGGTCGTGCTTGGGCGTATCCACCTCCAGCCCGGTCAGGCCGATTTCCCGCAGCGAATCAATATATTCAATATCGATCCGCCGGCTGTAGGCCGGGTGCGCCCAGACCGCGGCTCCTCCCGCCCGGCGGATCATCCGGATCGCTCCCGGCGTATCGGCAAACGGTTTGGTGCGGGCGAAGGTGCGGAAGTAATTGACAAGATAATCACTGTCCCCGAAAAACTCGACCGCTTCCGGGCTGTCGAACCTGGAATCCGGCAACTGGCCACGCCGGCAGAGCAGGTCGAGCAGGTGGCTCATGTTGGGGATGCCCCCGCCGGTGCACTGTTCCAGCTCATCCGCAGTTACCTGCAGCCCGCGCGTACGGTGCATCTCTTCCACCACGCCGCGCATGTAGGTCAGCGAGCGGTTGCGCAAGGCGGTCAGATAATCCGCCAGTTCGCCCGCGCCGGAGGCGATAAAATAGCCCAGAATGTGGTTGCCCTCGCTGGTGGTCAGTTCCACGCCGGGAATCACCTCCACGCCGAACTGAGCGCCCGCGGCCTCGGCCCGTGCATTGCTCGCCGTGCTGTCGTGGTCGGTGATCGCGATCGTCCGCACGCCGCGCCCGGCCGCCAGCCGGACGACTTCCTCGGGACTCCAGCCCCCGTCGCTGGCCGTGGTATGGACATGCAGGTCGCACTCATTTATGAACTCCGCCATCAGCGGTAAACTCCTTTTAAAGCGCCTGTAAACTAGTTATAATAGGCGACATCATTCTTCCTGTCAACAAGCTGTTTTCTCAGTCGGCCAACCCCTTTGCGTAACCCCATTGCGCGTTAATGCGTTAGATCGTAAGGAGAGATTGAGAGAGCAGTCTAGCGCGCAGCACGGATTCGGTGAACCGGCAACGGAAAGCAGGTCGGTTAATGAGCAAAGTGGAAAACAGGTTCAGGGACAAGCTGGCGGGCGCCGATGAGTTCGTTATTTCGGTCGAGCTGGTGCCAACCCGGGGCTTGATGCGCAAGGGTTTCGAGGAGCTGATCGCGTTTACCGAGGCCGCGCTGGACTATGGCAAAATCGACGCGCTCAGCCTGACCGACAACCCCGGCGGCAACCCGCGGCTAGCACCCGACGTCCTCGGGCTGGATATCCTCTTTCGGGGAATGAGTCCGCTGGTGCACATGACCTGCAAGGACCATAACCGTAACGGTCTCGAAAGCCGCGCGTTCCAGCTTCACAGGATGGGGATCGAGAACGTGCTGGCCCTCACCGGCGACTACCCCGTGGACGGCTACCGGGGGGTGGCGAAACCCTCGTTCGATCTGGACAGTGTGAGCCTGGTGCGGATGCTCTCAGACATGAACCGCGGCCTGCAGGCCCCCTCTCCGCGTCCCGGCAAGTTCATGACCCTCGAACCGACAGACTTCTTTATCGGCGCCAGTGTCAGCCCGTTCAAGCAGGAGCGCGCCGAGTTACTCGGCCAGTATTTCAAGCTCGAAAAAAAAATCAAGAACGGCGCGGATTTCATTATCACCCAGCTCGGTTACGACATGCGCAAGTTCGACGAGCTGCTGCGCTACCTGCGCGCCCAGCAGATCGAGGTGCCCGTGCTGGGCAACGTCTACGTCCTGCACCGTTTTGTCTCAAAGATCATGAACCAGAACCAGGTCCCGGGCTGCGTGGTGACAGACCGGCTGCTGGACTGGGTCAACAGGCAGGCCGCCTCGCCCGACAAGGGCAAAGCCGCGTTTATCGAGTTCGCGGCCAGGCAGGTGGCGATCATGAAAGGTCTCGGCTTCCGCGGAGCGCATATCGGCGGGTTCGGGCTGAGTTTCGCCGATAAGAAGAGTATTATCGACAGCGCCGAGGAGATCGGGGACGACTGGCGAAGTTTCGTCAAGGATATCCTCTACTCCCAGGACGAGGAGTTTTTCTTTTTCGAGCGGGACGAGGAGACCAGGCTGAACACCGGCCAGCCGGCCGAACCCGGCAGGAAAAAGTCGCCCGGGCCGAGGGTCGAGTTCGAGCTGATGAAGTTTGTCCACAACCGGTTTTTCGAGCCGGGCACCGCGGGATATAAGCTGGCCAAGGGGGTCTGCAGTTGTATCGACCGCAACGAGACAGCCGCCTCGGCATTCACCAGCGTCGAGAAAGCGGTGAAGTACGTGCTGAACAACTGCCAGGGCTGCGGCGACTGCTCGCTGGCGGAGATGGCTTTTCTCTGCCCGGAATCCGGCTGCGCCAAGGGTCTGCGTAACGGCCCCTGCGGGGGAAGCTTTCAGGGAATCTGCGAGCTGGATGACAGGAAATGCTTCTGGATGCGAGTGGTCAAGCGCTGGGACAAGGAGGGCAAGCTGGACAAGATCCGCGACCCTGAGCCGGTGTTCCGCAACGCAGCGCTGCAGGACAGCTCGAGCTGGCTGAACTACTTCATGGGCCGGGATCACGCGAAACTGGGGCAGGAAAAGAAGGAAGAGGAAAAGCAGGATTGAAGGGTTAGACTCAAGAGCTTAAGATTGTATCATCGTACGGGCGACGCACGCGTCGCCCGTTTTGACACACCCCGCCCGCTGATCGCGGGCACCCCTCTCGAGAGGGGAATTTTACTGCTCCTACTTTTTGAAGTACGAATTAGATATTTCTGCTTTCTTAGTCACCTTTTTTCTCTCTGCGTAGTTTGTCCAGATTTATCCATTCAACTTTCCCTGGAAATTTGCAATCCCAGAACAACCATCCGTTTACCGGTCCTTCAGTTACTTCCATGGCTGCACCTGAAGGAGAGTCATGCAGTTTTCCCATAAAAGATATTGCTCCGTTTTCTATAACAGCATAATAGTCAGTTTTCTTGTAAGTCCTCCTTAATTCCGTACCATGAGGTAGTTCAACACCGTCTCTTACCCAAGACTTACCACTTGCATCAATATGCGCAGATTGTTTTTTTTCATTTACAGAAAAGCCAAGAAGCTCTCTGATAACATCATTGAACGAAACAGCCTCTCCTTTTCTTCTGCTGAAAAGCTCTTTGTACACCTCAAAGTCCACGTCAATCTTATAATTCTCAAGCATTTGAACCTCCAAAATTTAAGTGGAAACGCAAACTATATACTATCTATTCTTACTATAGTTAGTTTTTCTCACTTTGTCAAGGATAAATAAAAAAAGGCGAAAAAAGATTCGCCTTTTTCTAAATCAACATTTTCACATTCTTTATCTTTTTATTCAAACTGGTATCTTCTCCCGCGCCTCTCTCTCACACTTTCCGGAAGTCTATCCTGTGCAGCACCAGGAACGGCAGGAAGCCGCACAGGGCGGAGATGACGAACAGCCACTCGATCCCCACCGCCTCGAGCAGGCAGCCTCCCAAGGGCTTGCCGGTCTCAAAAATCAGGTTCCCGACCGAAAGAGCGGACGCGAAGGCGAATGTCTGGATCCCCCTGATCTTGCACATCGCCGCCGCCACAGTCAGCAGGGCCAGTTCGCTGAAAGCGTTGAACAGACCTGCACTGCAATAAATCAGCGCCCCGTTGGCTTCGGATATCCACAGACAGCTTATCTCCACCAGCGACCAGCCGATCAGCGAAACGAAAAACATCGTCTTGACCCCGACCCTGAGCCTCAGCAGCGGGAACAGCAGGATCCCGGCAAGTGTTCCCAGGTAGTAGATAACGTTGATCCGGCCCAGGAACTGGCTGCTGAATCGTTCTTCCAGGATCGGGTCGAAAAATGTCGAGGTGTCCGGGCCGAAATTGTACAGCACATAAAGCGCCAGCAGCCAACCGAAAGCGGGATTAACCAACTGGCGCAGGCGCTGTCCCAGCGGGACATCGTCCTGTTGGGTGACGTCGAGACCGCCCTTGCTTTCAAGACTCTGCCGGCTCTCGACTTCTTCCCGGCGAAACAGCAGCACCGGCAGCAGGGCGGCCAGGGCCAGCAGCGAGTAGAAATAATAGATCTGGACAAACGCCGCCGCCCCGTCGCCGATCATCCCGCCGGCCACCTCGGCGGTCAGCATCGCCCCGCCGAACCGGCAGCCGTAGACCAGGCTCTGGATAAAACTGCGGTTGCGTGCAGTGCTGGTGGCCACGATCATCCCGTCGATCAGCACGTCCAGCACGGCGATCGCCATGATTTTCAGGCTGATCCCGATCAACATCGCCTGGGGAGAGTTGGCGTTGGCGATAATCGCCCAGCCGCCGGCGGAGCAGGCCAGGCCGATAACCAGCGCCAGCCGGGTGTTGAACCGGCGCCAACCGTCGGCAAGCAGGCCCACGACCGGCTTGACCACCACGAACCAGATCCCGCCCAGGAACAAGATGTTGCCGATCCGGGAGGGTTCGAACTCGAGGACGTTGCGCAGGTAGACGTTGAGAATGAAGGGAACCTCGGTGATCCCCTCGATCAGGTAGATGGCGGCGAACAGGATATAGAGGCGCAGCAACTTGCCTCCGCTCCGCGGTGGGCTTGTTCAGACTATCACGCCGCGCTCGCTGTGGGCGATAAAGTCGTTGAAGATCTTGATTTCGGGCAGTTGCTTCAGCTCGGACCGGGCTTTTTCCAGCGCCTGGCTGATATTGTACTGGCTGCGGAAAAAAATCTTATAGGCCCGTTTCAACTCCTGCCGCACTTCATCGCTGAATCCCTTGCGCTGCAGGCCCACCGAATTCAATCCGCTGAGCATGATCGGGTTGCCGACCGCCATCACGAACGGCGGCACGTCCTTGGGTACCCGGCTGCCGCCGCCGATGAAGCTGTACATCCCGATCTGGACGAACTGGTGGATACAGGTCAGGCCGCTGATAGTCGCGTGGTCGCCGATAGTGACGTGCCCGGCCATGTTGACCGCGTTGGAGAGGATGATATTGTCACCCAGCACGCAGTCGTG